>SLOW01000057.1 GCA_007132315.1 Opitutales bacterium | reverse complement strand
CTACAATTACCACTTCAGCCGCCACCGAAAATCGAATCGAAAACAGAAACCTTGTAGTGGAGACCTATGGTCGCTTATCAACGACTTACGTGAAAATCGGGCTCCAGTTGAGAAAGTCGGGTTAAGTCCGACAGGCTGCTAGACAACACGGCAGCGTTGCCTGTCGTTGGAGGCGTGGTCTCATCGGGCGCAATCCATGCAAAGGACGGCGTCGGGTTGGTACTGCAGGCGCTCTTCGGGGATATCCTGGCCACATTGCAGGCAACTACCGTACTTGCCCTGGTCAAGGCGTTTGAGCGCTTCCTGGAGGCGGACCAACAGCAGCTGCTGGCGGCGGCGCGCTTCCAATGCCATTTGTTGCATCTGCATCGAGTCCATGCGGGAGAGGCGCCCGATCGAGACGTCGGGAGAAATCGGTTTTACGTCCTCCTGAGAGTCGGAGATCTCCGCGGTCGTCTCCTCGATCCGCTTCTCGATCAACGAACGGAATGTTTCCTGTTGTTCACGTGTCATCGTATCAGGTCGGTTCCGCGTCGGACACCGGAATGGGTCGGGCTCAACGCTGGCAGCGGGGGCAATGGTAGGTGGAGCGCTGGCCGAGGACGGTTCGCCGGATGGTTGCGCCGCAGGTGGGACAGGGTTGGCCGGCGCAGTCGTAAACGCGGAGTTGTTGGCGAAAATAGCCCGGGGATCCGTCTTCACGCAAGAAATCGCGCAGGGTCGTTCCGCCTTGGCGGATCGATTGCTCGAGCACGTCTTTGACGGCGTCCACGAGTCTCGCCAGGCGTTGCGTCGCGATGCGCGCGGAAGAGCGGGCGGGATGGATTCCGGCGATAAAGAGGGCTTCAGAGGCGTAAATATTGCCAATGCCGACCACGGTGCGCGCGTCCATGAGGGTTGCCTTGATGGAACGGCGGCGTCCGGCGCAGGCGGCTTTGAGGTATGCGCCGTCGAATGCCCCGCCGAGGGGTTCGGGGCCGAGGTGGCGCAGCAGAGGGTGTTGGGCGGGATCGGATGTGGTCCACTGCCAGCACCCGAAACGACGCGGATCGTGATAGCGCAGGTGCCGGCCGTCTTCAAGCGCCAGAGCGAGGTGGTCGTGTGTGCGCCAGGGTGTGGAGCCGGCGCACAGCCGCAAACTTCCCGACATGCCGAGATGCACCAGCGCCGTGCCCAAATCAAAGCCAATCAAGAGATATTTCCCCCGCCGCCCGACCGCCGTCACCCTCTGCTTCGGAAGGGCGTCGAGGGCGGCATCCACGGGCCGGCGCAACCTTGGCTGGCGCACGATCCAGTCCATCACCCGGCGTCCGCACAGGTGCGGCCGTATTCCCCGGCAGGTGGTTTCCACTTCCGGTAATTCTGGCATTGCGCACAGTGTTGACCGCGTTGGCGAAAACACAAGCAGCCAGTGCGGCATTCTGGTTGAACTGAATGCTGCTCGTTTAAGAAGTCTTGATGCCTACCGCCTTTCGAGCCATTCGGCGGAAGCGAACTGTTCGGTGAGCGTGCTTTCCTCTTCGGGGGAGAAGTCCGGCCAGCCGGGATTGACGCGTTCGGCATCCAGGGCGGAAGCCAGTTCGCCGGCCAGCAGGTCGGGCAGGGCGTCCCAGTCCGTTTCGGGCAGGCTGGTGCGTTCGAGGGAGCCCTGGAAGAGGAGGCCTTTGGTGGTGCGTTTCTGGGCGGCGCCGGCGACCTTGGCGCCGTTGTCGGAGCGGATGACGTCGAAGTCTTCCGGCTCCTCGAAACACACGCCGGGGGCCTTCGCCCGTTGCCGTGAGCCTGTTGCCCCCGGTTCTTTCAACGCGACGGGATGGCCCCTCGCGGCGAGGGTGTTGCGGATGACGTCGTGGATTGTCCGATACGAATCGCGGGCGGGGCGTTTGCACAGCGGGTGGGGCCGCGGAATCACGAGCGCGTAGGTCCAGTCCCGGCGGTGATCGACCAGGCCGCCGCCGGTGAAACGGCGCACCAGTTCGGCGTCGCGGTCGGGCAGCCGCCCTCGCACCGTCTCGACCGCCTGGCCGTACCCGAAGCTGAACGCCGGTTGGCACCAGCCGTAGTGGCGGAAACGGACGGCTTCGGGATGCGGGTAGCGCTTCAGCAAGAGAAAGTCGATCGCCATGTTTTCGGCTGCGGAACCGTTTCGGGAAGGAAGATGGTGCAATTCCATGGATGGCTGGCCGGAGGTCAGAGCGCGTGATACCACGCGCGGGTATCGGGAGGAATGATCAGTGGCTCGAGCTGATCCTCGAAGGGTTGCGCCCGGGCTTTGAGCTTGGAGCGCAGACTGGTGACGTCGAAGGTCAACCGGGCCGGCCGCCGCCGGCCGGCTTCACTGTCGCGCCGCGAAGCGGGTTTGATGAGGTGGTCCGGCAGATTGAAGTGCTCGAGGATGCGGCGGCCGATTTCCCAGCGGCTCAGCGCCTCCGCTCCGGCCCAGTGACGCAGGCCGATAAAGTCGTTGCGCTCGCACAGCTCCATTATCACTTCCGCCGCGTTGTCGGCCAGGCAGGGTTGCCGGATTTCGTCCTCGTAGAGCCGCACCGTTTCGCCTCGCGACCAGGCGGCGAAGAGTTTTTCGTGCAGGCTGCGCCGGCCGCCCGGGCTGTTGCCGTTCAGCAACGGCAGTCGCAGCACGGTGGCGAAATCCGGCGCGCGCTGGACGACGGCCTTTTCGGATTCGAGTTTCTGCCAGCCGTAAAGAGAGGCGGGCGAGGGGGCGTCCACAGGCGAGTAATCGCCCCGTTCACCGTCGAATACCATGTCGGTGGACAGGTGGATGAACCGCGCGCTCAGGTGGTGGGCCAACTGCGCGAGCTGGGTCGGCAGCGCCACGTTCATGGCCTGGGCGGTTTCGGGTTCGGACTCGCACCGTGCGGGTTCGGAGACGGCGGCCGCGTTGACGATGGCTTCCGGGAACAGGTCGAGCACGGTCTCGAGCACCCAAGTGTCGTCGGTCAGGTCCCCGTTGACCACCTGGTCAAGCGGCGAGTCCGCGGGCGGTTGTGTGCGGTGCACCACACCTGTCACCCTGTGGCCTCGGCGTTTGGCGACCCGTGCGAATGCACTCCCCATCAGGCCGGTGGCTCCGGTCAACAAAATGTGCATCGGCCATTTCTGGTGGGTTTCGGTGGGCGAAACAAGGAAAATTGAGGACCGGGAGCAGGTTCCGCTTTCCCGGCTTGTCATCGCCCGGGGCCGCCGACCTAATGCGGAGCATGGCGGAAGAATCCGGATCGTTGCCACAGTGGGAGGTGCTTCGTCGGGAGTTGCACGCGGATTGTCGCGTTTTTTCGGTGTTTCGGCACACCTGCCGCCACCCGGTGCGCGGGTCCGAGGCGGATTTTTTTGTCATGCGGTCGTCGCCCTGGGTAAACGTCATTGCTCTGACCCCAGAAAGGCAAATGGTGCTGGTGCGGCAGTACCGGTTCGGCACCGAGCGTTTTTCCCTGGAAATCCCCGGAGGCATGGCGGATGGTGCCGAGAATCCGGTCGAAGCGGGCGTGCGCGAACTGCGCGAGGAAACCGGCTACGCCGGGTCGCGGGCGCGTGAGATCGGCGCGGTCCATCCGAACCCCGCCATCCAGAGCAATGTCTGCCATCTGATTCTGGTCGAGGGAGTGCGCCTGGAAGCGGAGCTCAGTTGGGACGGTCACGAAGAGTTGGAGACGGTCCTGATGGACGTGGACGACGTGTTGGCCCTGGCCCGCGGCGGCGGAATCACGCACGCTCTGGTGCTCGACGCGCTGTTCTTTTTTCTTCCCTACTGGGAGGAACTAAAGAACCGGGGGGAATGAGTCCGACACTGGATTGTTGAGGGGGGATGTGGGTGTTCGCGGCGGCCATGTGGGTTTAAGCCCGCTTCCGGGAAAAGCCTTGTCCCGCGATTGCGGACACTTCTACACTCCGGTTATGACTACGGCATCCACGAACGATCACCGTTCCCATAATTTCAGCGCCGGTCCGGCGATCCTCCCGGTGGAGGTGTTGCGTACGGCGCGCGAGGAATTGCTCGACTACCGGGGCACCGGCTCCTCCATCATGGAGGTGAGCCATCGCGGCAAGGAGTACATGGAGGTTGACGCCCAGGCTCGCCAACGTCTGGTGGAATTGCTCGGGCTCGGAGACGATTTCGAAGTGATGTTTCTCCAGGGCGGGGCCAGCACGCAGTTTATGATGGTCCCGATGAATTTCCTGACGGAAGGGCGTACGGCCGACTACCTGAACACCGGTTCCTGGGCGAAAAAGGCGATCAAGGAGGCGAAAATGATCGGCGACGTCCACGAGGCCTTCAGCTCGGAGGACGGCAATTACAACCGGGTTCCGCGCGATGAGGAAATCAAGCTTTCCGACGATCCGGTGTACCTGCACTTCACTTCGAACAACACTATTTTCGGCACTCAGCAGCCCGCGGAGCCCGAATCGGCCGGGGCGCCGCTGGTTTGCGACGCGTCATCCGATTTCCTTTCGCGTCCGATCGACGTCAAACGCTACGGCGTGATTTACGCCGGCGCGCAGAAGAACGCCGGTCCGAGCGGCGTGACGATTGTCATCGTGCGCAAGGATTTGCTGGCGCGGGCGCGGACCGACGGGTTGCCGTCCATGGTGCGCTATCAGACGCACGCCGGGACGATGTTCAACACGCCGCCCACGTTCTCCGTTTACCTGGCCAATCTCGTGTTCGGATGGCTGCAGGATCAGGGTGGTCTGGAAGCCATCCGCCGGCGCAATGAGGAGAAGGCGAAACTGCTCTACGACGAGTTGGACCGGGATGAATTTTACCGTTCGCCGGTGGAAACGGAATCGCGTTCGCTGATGAACGTCGTCTTTCGCCTGCCCGGCGAGGAGCTTGAAGCGGAGTTCTTAAAGGAGGCGGAAAAACGCGAGATGTACGGCCTCAAGGGGCACCGCAGTGTCGGCGGGTTGCGCGCCAGCATCTACAACGCCTGCCCGCGCGAAAGCGTGGAGGCGTTGGCCGAATTCATGAAAAAGTTCCGGCAACGGCGCGGTTGATCGGCGGGCTGTTATCCCTTTCGGGCGGCTTTGATCTTGCGGAGCAGACCGTTGAGCACCTTGCCCGGGCCGACTTCTTCGAAGCTCGCCTCCGGCGCGCGGTCGAGGATGTGGCCGATCGATTCGGTCCACCGCACCGCGCTGTTGATCTGGGCGGCCAGGTTGGTGGCCACCGCGTCGTCGGCGTAGGGATGCGCGGTGACGTTGGCGATCACGGGACAGCCGGGGGCGGCGAAGGAATAGTCTTCCAGGAACCGGGCAAAGGTTTCGGCGGCGGGGGTCATGTAACGGGAATGAAAGGCCGCGCTCACCTTCAGCGGAACGAACATGCGCGCGTCCGCTTTCTCGAAACACGGCTGCGCCCGGCCGATCGCCTCCGCGGGCCCGGAGATGACGGTCTGGTCGGGAGCGTTGAGATTGGCGATGTCGAGTGAGTCGAGATTGTTGTCGCGCAAGACCGATTCGATCGTCTCCGTATCCAGTCCGACGACCGCCGCCATGCTGCCGCCCCTGGCCTCGCCCATGAGGCGTCCGCGCTCGCGTACCAGTTTCAGGCCGGTGGCGAAATCGAAAACTCCCGCCGCGAGCAGGGCGTTGTACTCACCCAGGCTGTGGCCGATCGCGAAATCGGGGGCGCCGCCGTCCTGCTCCAGCTTGCGCCGCCAGGTCAAGGCGTTGACCACGTAGAGGGCCGGTTGGGTGTGTTCGGTCCGGTTCAGTTTTTCTTCCGGTCCGTTCAGGCAGAGGTCCCGGATGGAATAACCGAGAATCGCGTCGGCCGCTTCGACGTCTTCCGAATACGCGGAGAAGAGCTCTTCTCCCATTCCAATTTTTTGCGACCCCTGTCCGGGGAACATATACACGCGTGTCATCACGGCTAGGAAGCGTAGTGCCACGTCCCGCCATGGCCATGACAAAATATCCAAGCCCGAATCGCATTTCCGGTCCCCTGGATGGCACTCCGCGCCGCCGGGGGGCAGGTGTGCCTTGCGGCGGGGCCGCACGTGAACGTGATTCAGCCGCCCTGACGGACGGTTTCCACCAGGGCTTCCACGCAGTCGATGCGGGCGGTCGGCAGGATGCCGTGGCCGAGGTTGAAGATGTGTCCTCCCGGATAGCCCCGCATGACGTCGAGGATGCGGGCGGCTTCGCGCCGGACGATGTCCGGGCGGGTGCTGAGCAGGACGGGATCGAGGTTGCCCTGCAGCGCCACGGTGTCGTTCGCCGCCCGGCCGGCTTGGCGCATGTCGGCGGTCCAGTCGAGGCTGAGCGCTCGCGCGCCCGTTGCCGCGAGATCGGCGGCGCGGTGGGAGAGGCCTTTGGCGTAGAGGATGACCGGTATGTCGTCACCGAGGGCGGAGATGATCCGGCGAATCCACCGGAGCGAAGCGGATTCGTAGGCGCCGGCCGGGCAGGCGCTGCCCCACGAGTCGAAAATCTGGAGGGCGTCGGCACCGGCTTCCTTCTGCATGCGAAGGTAGGCGATGACCGCGTCCGTGATCGTGGTCATGAGGTGTTCGAACAGATTCGGTTCGCCGTAGAGGAGTTCCTTGACCTTCCGGTACTGGGCGGAACTCCCGCCTTCGACCATGTAGGTGGCGAGGGTCCAGGGGGAGCCGGCGAAACCGAGCACGGCGGTGCGTTCCCGCAACGCGCGCTTGACCTGTTGGAGCGCCTCGGGCACGTAACGGAGTTTTTCCTCGATGCCGGACCCGTCCAGGCGTTCGATGTCCTCGCGCGTGCGCAGCGCGAAATCCATGGCGATGCCTCCCTCGTCGCGGAAGCGGTAGGGCTGGCCCAGGGCTTCCGGAATGACGAGGATGTCAGAGAACAGCACCGCCGCGTCGAAGCCGAACCGGTGGATGGGTTGGAGGGTGACCTCGGTGGCCAGTTCCGGAGTCTTGACCATGGTGAGGAAGCCGTGCTCTTGCTTCAGCTCGCGGTATTCGGGCAGGTAACGCCCGGCCTGGCGCATCATCCAGAGCGGTGGGACCTCGAGCGGCTCGCCGCGGCAGGCGGCCAGAAATCGTTCACGGGATGTCATGATCCGGCGGTATCCTCCGGGGCGGGCGGTGGCGGTTCGGCGGCGAGCCAGTCCCTCGGTTTCAGGAAGTCGGTCCGGAGTTTTTCTTCCGGGGAGCCGGGTTTCGGCTGCCAGTTGTAGGGCCAGCGGGCCATCGGCGGGAGCGACATGAGAATCGATTCGATGCGTCCGCCCGACTGCAGGCCGAACAGGGTACCCCGGTCGTACACCAGATTGAATTCGACGTATCGGCCTCGCCGGTACAATTGAAAATCCCGTTCGCGGCCCCCGCACCGTTCCTCCTTGCGCTTTTTCAGGATCGGCAGGTAGGCCGGCAGAAAGTGGTCGCCGACGCTGCGGGCGAAGGCGAACGAGCGTTCGAATCCGAGCTCGTTGAAATCATCGAAAAACAACCCGCCCACGCCGCGCGTTTCGTTTCGGTGTTTGATGAAAAAATACTCGTCGCAGGCTTGCTTGAACCGGGGGTAAAGCTCTTCCCCGAAGGGGAGGCAAGCGTCCCGGGCGGTTCGGTGCCAATGCACGGCGTCCTCCTCGAATCCGTAGTGGGGGGTCAGATCGAACCCGCCGCCGAACCACCAGACGTCCGGTTCGCCCTCGCGGTGGGCCAAAAAAAAACGGATGTTGGCGTGGGAAGTCGGGGCCATCGGGTTTTTGGGGTGAATGACCAGGGAAACGCCCATGGCGCGGAAGGCGCGGTCGGCCAATTCCGGACGGTTTGAGGTGGCTGAGGGGGGCAGGCGTTTGCCCGCGACGTGCGAAACGTTGACGCCCGCTTTTTCGATATGGCGGCCGCGGTCGAGGACGCGCGTACGGCCGCCGCCGCCTTCCTCGCGGGTCCAGGTGTCCTCGCGAAAGGTCTCCCAGCCGTCCTCGTCCTCCAGAGCGGAACAGATGGTGTCCTGGAGTCCCCGCAGGTACTGTTCGACCCGGTCTATGTCGATGTTGCTGTCGGTCATCGGAGGAATAGGACCATGCGGGGCGTCGTCGGGCCTTTCAATGTAAAACGGGTTGCGGCGAGAACGGGGCGGTGATTAGAGACGGGTATGTTTTGTGAATTCGTTCCAGGGACACTTGAAGTTGTGCATCGTTCTTGTTTCCGGCTGGCCGATGGGCCCGAAACCGTCTAACGGTTTGGCATTTGGACATGACCACCGAATGGCCCGTTCGCTGTCACGCCGAGATCGATCTGGGCGCGTTGGAATATAATATTCGCGCGCTCCGGGGCGTGTTGCCGTCGGGGTGCCGTTACATTTCGGTGGTCAAGGCCGACGCCTACGGGCACGGGTTGTCCCGGGTGGCATCCTTTCTGGCGGAACGTGACCTGGTGGACCTTTACGCCGTGGCGGGCCTTTCAGAGGCGGCCGTGGTGCGGGGATGCGACGCCCGGGCTCCGATTCTGATTCTGAGTGCGGTCTTTCCCGGCGAGGAGGATCTGCTCGTGACCCACAACCTGACCCCCACCGTTTCTTCGGCCGGGGAAGTCGAACGGTTCGATCGTGCCGCCGCTCGCGCCGGCCGGAAATTGCCGGTGCATTTGAAAGTGGATACCGGAATGGGGCGGCTGGGTATCTGGCACGAGTGGGCCGATCCGCTCTTCCGGAAGCTCGCGGAGGCGCGGCATCTGGAATTGCGGGGCGTGTACACGCACTTGTCCAGTGCCGATTCCGATCCGGAATTCACCGCGATCCAGAGGCGGCGTTTTTTGGACGTGCTCGGAGACCGGCCGGAATGGAACCGGGAAGGGTTGCTCGTTCACGCCGACAACAGCGCCGGGCTGGACACCTTTGCTCCCGAGGCCGGCTTCAACGCGGTGCGGATCGGTTTGGCGCAGTACGGCGTCCCGCCCTTCGAATCGGCCTCCGGACGGTTGCGGGAGGTGGGTTTGCGGCCCGTGTGCAGCCTGCATTCGCGGGTCAGCCTGCTCAAGGAACTGCCGGCGGGAACCGAGGTCAGTTACGGCCGGACGTGTCGCCTGGAGCGGCCCACGCGGGTGGCGGTGGTCGGAGCCGGTTACGGCGACGGTATTCCGCTGGCGTGCGGCAACCGCGCGTCGGTTCTGGTGCGCGAACGGCGCTGCCCCATTCTGGGACGGGTGACCATGGACGAGGTGATGGTCGATGTCAGCGACCTGCCCGAAGTCGCCTGCGGCGACCGGGCGACGTTTTTCGGACGGCAGGGGGCGGCCGAAATCACGATCCGCGAGTTCAGCGCGTGGAGCCGTACAATTCCGTGGGAGGTTCTGTGCTCGCTGACCAACCGGGTGAAGCGGGTTTACCTCACGTCTTCTTGTAAACCGCCTTCGGATCGAAGACCCGTTCCTGAGTGAACGCCAGCTTCCGGTTCTCCCGGTCGCTGACCCGCCGGTAGAAGCAAGAGCGGAACCCCTGGTGGCAACAGCCGGTGCCGGCGACCTCGACCTCGATCATGACGACGTCCTGGTCGCAATCGACGTAAACCTCTTTCACCTTCTGCACCAGCCCGGATTCTTCGCCCTTGATCCAGAGTTTGCCGCGGCTGCGGCTGAAATAGGTGGCCTTGCCGCTCTTGAGGGTGAGATCGAGGGCCTCCGCGTTCATGAAGGCGAACATCAGCACGTCCCTGCTGGCGGCATCGACCGTGATGCAGGGAATCAGGCCGTGTTCGTCGAATTTCGGCCTGAGCACGTCTCCCTTTTCGATGGCGTTGCGGTCGGTGCGTTCCGGGAAAATGGAATCCTTCATGTGTTTGGTTTTCCGACGGATCGCCGCCGGGGTCAAGACCGCCGGGCCACCGTTGGAGACCCAATGAAAATCGGCGTGTCATCGTTCGAGAATCCGAATCGGGATCGGGTCCGCGGTCATGCGGGGGTGTGGTCCTCGAGCACAAGGGACGTGCCAGCGTCCTTTGGAGGGCGGCGCTCCCGCTGCCGCCGGAGGCAGGCGTGCTTTGCTTCGGGGCGGGTTCGGGCGGGATGGCCGATTTCCCGGAGGTCAGGTGTCGAGTTCCCGGAGGTAGGAGAAACTGTAGAGGCCGGTGTTGTGGCCGTCGCTGAAATCGAAGCGGATGGCGTAGTTGCCTATGAATTCCCACCCGACGACCCGGACTCCGGAGAAATCGGTGCGGTCGGTGCCTCCGTGAGTGTGGCCGAGGATATCCGTTTCCCCGCAGTTCTCGGCGCTGGGCGAGTTCTTGCGGAGTTCGTCCATGCGGAAATAACTCTCCGAACCGTCGGTCCAGGCGATGGCGACTTCGTCGCCGATGAGCTCGATGTTCTTTGGACGCAGCATCCCAAAGAGTATGGGGCGTGTTGATGCCCCGAGGCAACCGCGTTGTCGCCTTTGGGCTGGATTCCGATGTGTCGGTTGGGGTAGCTTGCCGGCCATGCAGCGGAGAACCAAACAACGTTCGGCGATTCTCAGGGTGCTGCGGGAGGAGGGACGTCCCCTGACGCCGGAGGAAATCCTGCGCCAGGGAAAAAAAGAAGTGCCCAGCCTGGGAATGACCACCGTTTACCGGTCGATACGCGCGATGCTGGATGACGGGGTCCTGGTGGGGATTCAATACCCGGGCCAGCCCACCCGTTACGAGGTTCCCGCGCCGGAACACATTCACTTTATCTGTAACCGCTGCCGGCAGGTTTACGACCTGCCGCTTCCCCAGGAGGAAGCCACACTTTCGCTGCCGAGCGGCTTCGTGGCGGAGGGGCACGAGTTGATCGTTTACGGCCGGTGTCCGGACTGCGCGCCGGGGAGACCCGGCGCAGTCTGAAGGGTGGGGCGCGGGACGACGCGGGGCGTGAGAGGTGAGGGACGAGGGGCGATGGGCGAGTGGCGAGCCCGACTTCTGGAGCTCGGAAGGGTGTTCCTGTTGTGGTCCGGTCTGCCGCCGTCGAACGAGCGGCGCTGCGCATTCAGTCGGTCGAGCGGGACCTGGGGTGGATGGGGGAGGCGGTTACGCACCGGCGTGTTCGATGAAATGTTCGTGTGAGGAAAACGCGGGTACGTCGGGGCCGGTCTCGGCCGGGAGGTAGGCTCCGTTGGACTGCAGGATGCGGGTGTTTTTTGTATCGCGCAGGTAGATTTGCAGGATGTCTTCGAAAATGTGGCGGCGCAGGGTCTCGTCTTCGACCGGAAACAGGATTTCCACCCGACGGAAAAAATTCCGGGGCATCCAGTCGGCGCTGCCCAACAGGATGAGCGGTTCCTCCCGGCCATTTTCGAAGTAAAAGATGCGGCTGTGTTCGAGAAAGCGGCCGACGATGCTGCGGACGGTGATGTTCTCGCTGGCGCCCGGCACGCCGGGGACCAGGCAGCAGTTGCCGCGGACGATGAGATCGATTTTCACACCGGCCTGCGACGCGTTGTAGAGGTTGGCGATGGTGGCCGGATCGACGAGATTGTTGATCTTGGCGATGAGGCGCGCCGGCAGACCGTCGCGCGCGTTGTCGGCCTCGCGCTGAATGAGCTCCTGGATACGCGTGTGGAGGTTGTAGGGAGCCGCGAGCAGCGACTTGAACGCGGGGCGGCGACCGTAGCCGGTCAGGGTGTTGAACAGGGCGGCGGCCTCTTCGGTGATGTGTTCGCGGGCGGTCAGGAAGCCGAGGTCGGTGTATAGTCTGGCCGTCTGCGGGTTGTAGTTGCCGGTGCCGAGGTGGACGTAGCGTCTCAGCTTGCCGCTCTCTCGCCGGACGACCAGGCAGCACTTGCAGTGTATCTTGTGGCCGACCATGCCGTACACCACGTGGACGCCGGCGTCCTCCAGTTGTTTGGCCCACTGGATGTTGTTGGCCTCGTCGAAACGCGCCTTGAGCTCCACCAGCACGGTTACCTGTTTCCCTTTTTCCGAGGCCTCCATCAGGGCGCGGATGATCGGAGAGTCGCCGCTGGTTCGGTAGAGCGTTTGTTTGATCGCGAACACGCGGGGGTCGTTGGCGGCGGTTTCGATAAACTCCAGCACCGCGCCGAAGGAGTCGAAGGGGTGGTGGAGAATCACGTCGCGTTGCGCGAGGTACTTGAAAAGAGGCTGGGTGTTGCCGAATGGCGGCGGCAGGACCGGTGTGAAGGATTTGTATTTCAGGTCCGGCCGGTTGATCATCTCGTACACGCTGAACAGGCGCATCAGGTTGATCGGGCCGTGAATGCGAAACACATAGTCGCGGGGGAGGTTGAGATGGTGCAGCAGGCGCTGGAGGATGTCTTCGTCGGCTCCCTCCTCGATTTCGAGACGGACGGCCGCCCCGCGTTTGCGCTTGTGCAGTTCTTCCTCGATCCGTTGCAGGAGGTTGTCGGCTTCTTCCTCGTCGATGTACAGATCGCTGTTGCGGGTGATCCGGAAGGCGTGGGCGGTCCGGATCCAGTAGCCGGGAAACAGGTCGCCCGCTCCGAGTTTGACGATGTCGCTCAGGAAAATGTAGCGCTGGACGCCGGCCTTTTCGGGGTCGATCCACACGACGCGGGGTAGAATGCGCGGGACCGGAAGGATGGCCATCAGCGGCTCGGACGAGCGGGTTTCCGGGTTGTGGAGGGAGACGAGGATATTGAGTGTCTTGTTGCCGATCTGGGGAAACGGGTGGGCCGGATCGATGGCCAATGGGGTGAGAACGGGATAGACGTGTTCGCGGAAGTATTGGTTGACCCAGCGGCGTTCGGACGGCGTGAGCTGTTCGGGGGTGGTGAAATCGATCTCCCGCTCGCGCAGGCGGGGAATCAGTTCCTCGCGCCAGCAGCGGTATTGATCGTCCACCATGGAAACAACCACGTCGTGGATACGCCGCAACTGTTCGGAGGGGGTGACGCCGTCCGGCTCGGCGGTCGTGTCGCCCGACTCCACCTGTTGAATGTTCCCCGCCACGCGGATCTCGAAAAATTCGTCCAGGTTCGAACTGACGATCGAGAGAAATTTCAAACGTTCGAGCAAGGGGTTGTTCCCGGAGAACGCCTGCTCGAGAACCCGACGGTTGAAGGCCAGCCAGCTCAACTCCCGGTTGAAATACGGAAGCTTGGCGGTTGACCCCTCGGCGGGTTCGGGCGTTCGGATGGCGGTGTTTTTCGGCATGCTCGGGCTCGGTGGTCTCGGTTCCGGTCGTTCCGAAGAGAATAACCCTGAATGGCGCGTTCACCAACGAAAAAACGACGACGCTTGATTAACCGGTCCGTTTGCCTTCAGATGTTCCGGTAATTCCCCGGGTCTCCCGAACCGCCGGGCGCGCCCGGCATTCAGTCACGTTGTCAACGCCATGCAATTCTGGTCGGAATCCTACATACCAACACTCAAGGAAAGTCCCGCCGACGCGGAGATCGCCTCCCACCGTCTGCTGCTGCGGGCCGGTCTCATCCGCAAGGTCGGCGCCGGCATCTACGCCTGGATGCCGGCCGGATACCGGGCGCTGCGGAAAGTCGAGGAGATCTGCCGACGGGAGCTCGACCGCGCCGGCGCCATCGAGGTTTTCATGCCGGCCATTCACCCGGCGGAACTGTGGATGAAAGGTCCCCGCTGGGACGCCGCGCGAGAGGTGATGTACCGGGCCGACAGCGCCTCGGCGGAAGTGGACGAGGAGGAGCGGAAGGGGGATCCCGCCTATGTCCTCGGACCGACCCACGAGGAGGTCATCACCGCCATGATGGCGCACGAACTGACCAGCTACCGGGATCTGCCAAAAAACTTTTACCAGATTCAGACCAAGTTCCGGAATGAAATCCGGCCGCGTTTCGGCCTGATGCGGGCGCGCGAATTCCTGATGAAGGACGGTTACAGTTTTGATGCCGACGACGACGGAGCGATCGCCACGTATCACAAGATGCGCGATGCCTACAATGCCTTTTTTCGCCGCTGCGGCCTCGATTACGTCATGGTGGAAGCCGATACCGGCGTGATGGGCGGAAGTTACTCGCACGAATTCATGGCCCCGGCCGACATCGGCGACGACGACATCTTCACCTGCCCTTCCTGCGATTACGCCAGCAACCGGGAAAAGGCCCGAAGCGGTGTGGTGCCGGAAGACGCGGCGGACGCCGAACCGGAGGGCGAGATCGAGAGCTTTCCGACTCCCGGCGTCGCCACCATCGCCCGGTTGGCGGCCGAGCCGCACAACGTTCCCGCCGCGCGGCAGTTCAAAACACTGATTTACATCGGCGACGGCCGGCCTTTTGCCGTCATTCTGCGGGGCGAGGACGACCTGGAGGAGGCCAAGCTCGGATCCCTCGGTTATCAGCGGGTCAGGCCGGCGGAGGAAGCCGAAGTCGCCGGGATCATGGGGGCGAGTCCGGGCAGTCTGGGAGCCGTGCGCGACACCATCGCGCACCCGGATAAACTGGCGGGCGTTCACGCCGACCACGCCGTGCGTCTGGTGGGCAACGGTGTGACCGGCGCGAACCGGGACGGTTATCACCTGCGCCACGTCAACGTGAAACGCGACCTGGCCATCGACGCGTTCGGCGATTTTCGCCGGGTCCGGCCGGGTGAGCCTTGTCCGGTGTGCGGCGCGGGCTTGTCGATGGGGCGGGCGATCGAAGTCGGCCACATTTTCAAGCTCGGAACCAAATACAGCGAAGCATTCGGAGCCCACTACAGCGACGCCCAAGGCAAGATCCGCCCCATCGTCATGGGCTGCTACGGTATCGGCGTCAGCCGCACCCTGCAGGCGGTGATCGAGCAGTGTCACGACGACAAAGGCATCATCTGGCCGTGGGCGGTGGCGCCGTATCAGGTTCTGGTGACGTTGCTCGATCCGGATATGGAGGAGGCGCGCGAAATCGGGCTGAACCTCGCCGCCGCGGCCGAAGCGG
>SLOW01000202.1 GCA_007132315.1 Opitutales bacterium | reverse complement strand
CGGCAACGCGCAGCCATGCCGAAAGTGTGTATTTCGTATTCGGTGAGAGCCCCTTGATTTCCTGCATGATCCCGTCTTTGTCCGGCCCTAAACGCAGTTCATATTTGGAAGTGCCGGTGGGATGAACTTTTTCACTTCCGTAAATCGGATTCCCCCATCCGTTTCCCTTCACCAGCGTCGCCTGACCGGAATCCGTTTGATCCCATCCCTCAAGAGAGCCGAATTCAAAACAACTGTTCCTAACCAGGTTCATCCATTCGATACGAGGAGCTTCGTATGCCGGCAGCGGATTGGGCGGATTCTTTAGATCACAGCCCGCTTTCCATAATTTCCCGTCCGGAGCATACGCACCAATGGTATCATTCGGATCGTTCTTGAGACGAAAATCATGATGATCGGGGTCGTTATAAACCGGCGCCTCAATGATTCGATTGTTATTCAAGAACACATGATCCGGCAGATTGATTGTTCCATTGATGATGTTATTAAAATACCTGCAGCCGAACAGATCATCTCGATTGGAATGGTCAAAGGTTCCGACATTTCCCGTATTTGAACATGTATTATTAAAAACGAGATTGCAGTAAGCGGGATTGTTAAAACGAAGCGGATCATACTCCGCATTCCATATCACATTGTTGTGGACGATGGCATTGTGGCTGAGGTGATCAAAATAGATTCCCATGGCAGTCTGCTCAGCATAATTATCATGGACCAGATTGTATCGAAATACGGTATTGGCAAAGTCCGTATCGTGACCATAAATCATTCCCAGGTCTTTGGTCAGCCAGCCCGCGCCTAAAACATCATTATACTGAACCAGACTTTCCATCAGCCCATGGGTGGTAATTAGATCTCGCCCTGCATGAGATACCGTATTATGGCTGAAGACAATTCTGCGTCCTGCAAGCACAACGGCTCCCGTCCAAAACCCGGCATATCCGCCATGATGGTTATTGCAATTAATAATGCGGTTATCGTGGCCCGCCACACAAACCACTGCCCAGGAACTATATCCCAAGTCGCAGCTTAGAAGTAGAATGTTATTGCCCAGGATCAGGATTCCTCCCGGATCAGCGCTGATAAAATGTTCTTCCGCGTGTAAAAAATCATGTTCGCTTGAGTGTGAAACGTAACGTCCATGAATATTTTCGAATACAAGATTTGAAGATTGAGGATCCGTTCGAATCCCGGCAGCCTGAATGCCGATACCGCGAATATGGATAAAAGAGCGATCGCTCAGATCGATTGCGTGTTTTCGGCGTTTGGCTTCAATGACGAGATTATGGACATCCGCATCCGCCGGCGGAATGATCAATACCTGTTTCGCCTGTTTATCATAATACCATTGCCCCGGCGTCTGCAGGGCGTGCCTAATCCCTCGCAGGGCAAAAAGACTCCCATGTCGAGGCCTGTAAAACTGAGGGGTATTGTACCACCCGTTCAGTGGCGGTTTAAATGTCAAGGTATGCGTCTTGGCATCATACGCCGTGACCTCGGCATTCCAGCAGATCCAGGCAGCGCCGCCCGCGCACCAGAGCCTGGCTCCTTTCCAGACATCATCCGGTCCGGGAATCCCCTCGCAGGTCAGGGTGCTATCGCTGCCCCCTGAGGCCTTTGCCCGGTTGGGGGCAAACAAGGGATTTTCCCCGGGGGCGGGCCAGGAGGCTTCATGTAACATGCCGCCGCCGGCGAAAAACTGGTTTTCGTCATCCAGGCTCCAGGGCATCGATGCCGCGTAAATCCCGTTCTCCTGCTCCTCCCAGTCGTCGATCAGGTCGGCACCGCTGATAACCACTTTTTCACCCTGCCAATTTGAATAGGTGATTTCCGCCCCCGGCAAACCGGAGAGCTTCGGACGCAACGTCTGGCGGTAAACACCCTTGCGCAGATAGCACGTGTCGCCGGGCTTGAGGACATCGGCCGCTTTGGCCAGCGTTGCAAAAGGGCTCTCTCGGCTTCCATCAGCCTCATCGGAGCCCTGTGGACTGACAAAATATTCCGCCGGGCCGGAAATGGACTTGGGACCGTTGTTAGCCAAAACCACCCTCGGCGATAGATATGACGTTGTTCCCAACGCTACACAACTTTTCAGAAAACCGCGTCGGCTGAATTTCCCATCCATTCGTAATAGTATTTTTCTGATTCCATTTCGGCGTTTAGTCGAATTGCGGCGGGCAGGTTATAATTGAGGAATTGTCTGGGTTCCTACCCCGGAACCCAACACCAACGCAAGCTATTTTGCCTGGAATATCAGGAAGGCCCGCCAGTGCCGCTAGGATTGGTTTTTCCTTGGTCGCGAGAGGTAGGAGCCCCCCACCCCGGAGTCAGCCTAAAAAACTCTTCCCCGCGTTTCTTCGCCGCCGCGCCCCGGTAATAGGAAAATAACGTGTCGCCTACCTCATGCCCGATGATTTGCCGGGTTTTGTTTATGTCGCCATTCGCCGCCAGGTGGTAAGTAACGAAGGTTTTTCGCAGAATATCAGGAATTTCTTTGATTCCCGCCGCGTACCGCACGGCCTTCCACTTGGTTGGCCAGTTTCTCGGGACGATAGTTCCGCCTTTTGGCCTTTCCTCCGGGGGGATGGTTTCAAGCCATTTCCTCAAGGTGTCCGGCATCTCGAAATATCGGCTCCGGTCGGTTTTGGCCTTTACGTTACTGATAAAAACCGTCCCCTCCGAAAGATCCACGTTCTCCCAGGTTAGCCGCGCAACCTCATTAGGCCGTACCCCGGCGAACAGCATTAAGGCAACCGGAGCCAAGGTATCAGAACAGTTTTTTCGCAGGTACTGCGGCAATGCTTTGTTTTCTCGATGATCTCTAACCGCGCCCAGAACGTTCTTTGCTTCTTCTACTGATAAAAACCGAACCTCCCGCCGCCCGGTATCTCTCTTTTCAATCCGCAAGCAAATGTTTTCGCCAGCCCAGCCCTTGCGATGCGCCCGATTGAAGACCGGGGACAAAGATCGAAGCGCCAGGTTGAAGCCGTGGGGGGTTTTGTAATGCGCAGAAAGCGCCCGCTCCAGTTCTTCGCCTCCAATATCAGCAACAAGCTTTTTGCCGAAGTCTGAAAGGAGCTTTTTGCCGATATATCCCGTTTCGCGCTTATGTTTTTCGCTTTTGGCCGCCAAAGATTCCAAGTGGATCCCCCAGGCTTCGGCGAAGGTAACGGAAGCGTTTTGCCTTTTCTTTTGATCCGCCGCCATTCGTGCCGCTTCGGTCAAGGAAAGGTTGAAGGGCTTGAGCAGGTTTGCCGCTTTTAGGGCATCGGTCGCCAACGAAGGGGAAATTGTCGATTCCTTGCCGAAATTGTTCAGTTGATCGGAAAGCCGCTTTTTTTCCTCGTTCGCCTTCTTGATGCTGCGAAAGAAGGAGCGCCGCCGCTTGCCCGTGGGGGAAAGGCTTCCCGGAACGTTCACGCCGTACCGTTCCCCGTCCTGATAAACCGTGATTTTGGCAATTCTGGCCATAGCTTCAAAAGCAGTGACACTATTGACACTAAAATACAAGGTTCGGCTGGTTTCATTGAAAACTGAAAGTTCGTAAAGCATTGCAAAGCAATAGGAAAAGAATACAGAAAAAACCGATTGTGCCTGACTCGAAATCAGGTGTGCCGCAAGGCACCGGGGGTTCGAATCCCTCCCTCTCCGCCAATATTTTGCACATCAATATCTTATGGCCCCAAAATGTGGCAGTGCGTGTCGATTGCCGGCAATGAAGAATCCGCACTTCCTCCTTGTCCGTCCAAGCCCCGCGAAGCATCATTAGGGAGATGAAGTCTCCCACGCCATTCGCTCGCACAGCCGCGTTTCCGGGTGTGATTTCCGATTTTCAACTCGCGGTCGCCGGATTGGCTCTCCTGCCGTTTGTTTTTCATTTTTTTCCCGTGTCCACGGAAACCCCGATCGGCGCCCGTTTGCTTCCGATCTTTTACGCGCCGCTGCTGGCGGCGATTTACTTCCGCATGGGAATTGCGGTCGCCCTGGCAGGCTTGGTGCCCTGGGTCAGTCACATGCTCATGGGGCATCCCGAGCCGGGAATGGCCGGTTTGCTGATGGCGGAGCTCCTGCTCTTCGTCCTCTTTGTTCTGATGCTGGTGTCCCTACTGGGAGCGCGCTGGTGGATGGGGCCGGCGGCCTATCTCCTGACCAAACCGTTTTCCGGTGTACTCCTCGTGCTGTTGCCCGACTTGCTGGTTCCCATTCCCTACATGGCGCACCTAACGGGCACCGTCACCCGCTCCTGGCCCGGCTTGATCGCTCTCGCGATTATCGGCTGGCTCGGGAGCCGTCAGAGGGGCACACCGGCAGCGTCCGTTTGATGGCATGACCGGTAATGCGGGAAAGCCACTTGTTCCGTTCGAGGAGATTTCCCGGGCGGTACGGGAAGCGCGTTTTCCTACGGATGTGTCCGCGGTGATCGCGGTGCTGCGGGGCGGCCGCGTTCCGGCCTCGCTGGTCGCTTTTCAGCTGTCGCGGCCACTCCATTCGATGCGCATTGTTTTCCGCGATGACGCCAACAATCCCCAGACCGCTTCGCCCCGGCTGGTCGGTCGGCCTGCGGTTCTTTCGGATGCGGCTGGAACCGTGCTGCTGGTGGACGACGTTTCCGTCTCCGGGGCAACATTCGCCGAGGCCAGGCGTCACCTCGGTCCAAGGAGGATCCTGACGGTCGCGCTCAAGGGCAACGCCGATATTGTGGTCATGCCGGATCTTCCGTCGGGCTGCGTTCGCTGGCCCTGGAACGAAGAATAAAACGATCCTGCCCTCTCGCGTTTGATTGCCTGCCATCTGGGAATATAGCCCTCCAGAAGTCTGTCGGGCTTCGCCGACAGGCTGCTAGTGTCCTGCGAGAGAAATTCGTATGATCATTTCCGGCTTCACCTCCGCCTATAAGAAGGATACTTATTGCATCGAATTTCCATCGCAGGACAGACTAGGGGAAAGGCGCACCGGCGCCCCCTGGAGGGCGGTGCTCCCGCGCCGCGGGAAAGGTGTATTGGTTGCCGCATGGCTGTCACTGAATTCCGGCAATCCGAGATCAGCAATCCGGTATGCGAAATCGAGATTGTCAGGCCGGTGTGCCGTCCTGGTATCCCGGGCGTTCCCAAGGCCGTGGGACATGCGCCAGGGCTTCCTGAGCCCGACGGCAAATCGACGCGCTTTCCATGTCGCTCAAAGGCTTGAAATCGGTGGCCATCTTGAGGTTCTCTCGCAGATGCGCCTCGATATCCAGGCCGACCACGCCACAGTGGATTCCCGGCAAGCTCAGCGCGTAACGAATCAGGTCGCTTCCCTCCAGATCCGCGTTGCGCGCGTGACGCACCATTTTCATCGCGATAACGCCCATGTTCCGTTCCCGTGCCAGGGGCAGCAATTCGTCCTCGTAGCGGCCGTCGTCCTCGCGAGTGCAGGGAAACACGGTCAGAACCGCGTCGGGATCGAAGCGGTGGATGGCGTCCATGAGGATTCCCGCGCCGCTGTGGCCCGAAATCCCGAAATGGCCGATGACTTTTTCGTCCTTGAGTCGCCGCACCGCCTTCAGCGCGCCGTTCTCGATCCGGTCCAGATCCGCGTCGGCGGGAAGATTCCAGATGTGCAACAGGTCGATCCGGTCGGTCTGCAGGTCGCTCAGGCTCGCCTCGACATCGCGCAGGAACCCGTCGTAATCGCGGTTGCCACTTTTGGTGACCAGGAAGATTTCATCGCGCCGCTTTTCGACCACGGGTCCGATCATCCGTTCGCTGGGGCCGTAGCCCCTGGCGGTGTCCCAGTAATTCACGCCGTGGTCCAGCGCCATGTTGAGCAGGGCGTGACTCTCTTCCGGACGGTCCTGCCAAGGCCGTGTGTAGGCCGATCCCAATCCCAGCCCGAGGATGGAAATCTCGGCTTTGATGCGTCCCAGCGGACGCCGGTCCACCTGGACGGGGGCTTCCTGATCCGCCGCCAAACGATTGAGACCCGTGGCGCCGGCGGCGGCGACCAGCGCGGATTTGAGAAAGTTGCGTCGAGTGGTCATGGCGGTATTTCCTCCTTTAATGGTTTCGGTTGTGATGTTACCTCTACCAAAGGGCATTCTTCAAGGTCATTTGGCCGTCGCGATTTGCTGTTGTCGTTGACCTCGCTGGAAGTTGTCGTATCCCGACTGACTTTGGAGACGAATCGATCAATGGTGTTCCCGCATTCTCAACCGGCTGTAGTCCAATGCGTTCAGGTCGTTTGTCTCTTTCGTGTCAGGCATCCGATAAGAACGTTCCTCAGACGGTGCGGCGTTGTCTAATAACCTCATCATGTCATGATCCGGAATCCTTGTCTCGTTTTTCTGGCGGCTATCGCGCCCGCGTTTCCATTCTCACTGCCGCTGGCCGGACAAACGATTCCCGCGATCGAAGACATGTCGCCGGTTGTGGTGGTGGCCGTTCCAATCATCGAGGGCAACGTCATCGATGATTACGGGTCGGGCGCAACCGTGATCGCGGAAGAGCAGATCAGGCTTCTCAACGCCCAGGATGTGGGGACCGCGTTGCGGCAAACTCCGGGAGTCAACATATCCCGCTACAACCCGGTCGGCTCCCACGGGGGTTCGGAGGGAGGCGCCATCTTCATACGCGGCATGGGCGCCAGCCGTCCGGGATCGGAAATCAAAACCTTCATCGACGGCGTGCCCATGTACATGGGCCTCTGGAACCACCCGCTGCTTGATTTGCTCTCCGTCGATTCCGCCGCAGCCATCGAGGTTTACAAGAGTCCTCAGCCTCACCGCTTCGGCAACGCCTTCGCCGCGGTCAATATTCTTCCCAAACGCCGCGCCCACGAAGGCTTCGAGTCGCGCGTGCACGTCGCCGGCGGCAGTTACAACACCTTCGTGCAGAAGGCGGAACACGGCGGCAAGGTCGGCCCGACCGATTACTACCTGGGCCAGAGCTTTCGCTCTTCCGACGGCCACCGCACCCGTTCGAGCGGCGAGATGCAGAATTATTACGCCCGCGTGGGACGGGAACTGAACGAGCACTGGTATGTGTCGATCTTTGGCCTGCACACGCGCAACCATGCGTGGGACCCCGGAGACAAGGGCGCTCCGCCTGAAGAGCGCGAAGGCAAATACGCCACCGAAGCCACCCTGGGTTTCGTGAAGCTGGAACATGCCTACGACGCCTTCAGCGGCGACCTCCGGCTCTACCACAACCGTGGCCGCGGCCGGCAGTTGTCCCGCCCCGACGGCACGCCGGACGCCACCTGGAAGTTCCGGCATTACGGCCTGGGCCTGCGCGAGGACTTCGACGCCTGGCCGGATGGCGCCATGAGAATCGGTCTCGACCACGATGTCACCGAAGCCGAGAGCGGCCACGAGGATCCCCCCTGGGAGGGACTCCGGCGCCGGATCACGTCCCCGTACTTTGCCCTCAGTCAGTTTATCGGCGATGAAGAGGCCTTCTACCTCGTCCCCTCGAAAGGGTTCCGCCACTACGACCACAACCGTTTCCGCTCGGAATCCGCGCCGCACGCGGGACTGAAGTTCGGTTACGTCAACACCGAACTTCATGTCGGCTATTCCCGGGGCGTCCTTTATCCCGGCCTGGAGGTCGAACGGGTGCTCGGCGTAAACAACACCAGCTGGCGAGACCTGCACGCCGAAACCCTCGACCACTACGAAGCGGGCATCAGTCATTCCTGGCGACAAGCCGCGGTGGATTTCGTCTTGTTCCGCGACGAGGGCCGGAATCGCTACGTCATGTCGCCCCCTCCGCCCGGACCTCCCCAGGAGCTCGAAAACATCGAGTCCTACCGCACCAGCGGTATCGAAGCGACCGTGCGTTACCATCCCGTCAACACGCTTTCGTTTTTCGGCGGCGCCACCTTTCTGCGAAGCGATCCGGACGACTTGCCTTACACGCCGGAAACCACCCTGACCGCCGGCCTCAATTGGCGGTTTGTGGAAAACGCCAAGCTCAGTCTCGACGCCCAACGCGTTTCCGGAATGTACACCGGCCCCCGCTCACGGCGGCAAGGTTTGGGCAACACCTACCGTGTGGACAGCTATTACCTGCTCAACGGCCGTATCAGTTACACTTTTCATGTCGTTCCCGGCGGGGTCGAAGGCGAGGTGTTCCTGGCCGGCGAGAACCTCACCGATCAAAGCTACGAATACCGTCCCGGTTATCCCATGCCCGGCATCAACGGCATGCTCGGTCTCGACGTGCGGTTTTAAGAGTGAAATTCAGCAGCGGACTCTTCCTAATTCGGAATTCCCAACCCGGCCATGTAAAGCAGCAGACCCAGAGCGGCACCCAGGCCGACGACCGGCAGAACATCCCATTTTCTCCAATACAGCAGGAGGAAAAACACCGCCGCCAAACCGAGGGCGCCGGCGTTGAATCCATCGGCTTCCGTGACGATCACATTCCAGCCGAACCAAATCGCCAGGTTGAGGATCACCCCCACCACAGCGGCGGTGACAGCGGTCAGGGCGCGGTTCAGCAGCGGGTTGCCGCGCGTGCGTTCGATGTACGGCCCTCCGGCGAAGACAAACAGGCATCCCGGCACGAATATCATCCAGGAGGTCAGGCCCGACGCCAGGACAGCCATTGCCAGCGGCGAAAAACCTTGCGGTTGAGTCCATCCGCCCAGGAATCCCACGAATTGCAGGACCAGAATCAACGGCCCCGGAGTGGTCTCCGCCAGACCGAGGCCGTCCATCATTTCCGCCGCGCTCAACCAGCCGTGGACTTCCACCGCCTGCTGCGCCACGTAAGGCAGAACCGCATACGCGCCGCCGAAGGTCACCAGGGCCGCTTTCGCGAAAAAGACTCCCTCCTCGGTCAACAGGTGCCCTCGGCCGAAGGTCGCCAGGCAAATCGCGAGCGGTGCCAGCCAGAGCGCCGCCCAGAGAAGGGTTACTGCCACGGTCCGCGAAGGCTTGGGTGAGGTAACGCGGTCTGAAACCGCGTCGGAGATGACGTACCCAGCCGCGTCGTCGCCGGCGGGGTCATTATTGGAATTCACCGACGCGTCCAGGAATAGCGGGGCCCGGTGCCCGACGATCAGCCCGAATATCAGGGCGCTCAGAATGATGGCGGGAAACGGGATGTTGAGAAAAAAGATTCCCACGAACGCCGCGGCGGAAAGTGCCCACAGCAGCGGCCGATTGAGGATCTTACGGCCGATGCGTATCAGAGCGGCTACGACAATCGCCATCACGGCGGCTTTTAGTCCGTAAAACACCGCCTCCATCACGGGAACATCGCCGAAAGCCACATACACCCAGGAGATCGCGAACATGAGCAACGCCCCGGGCAACACGAACAGCGCCCCCGCCACCACCCCGCCCGGGACGCGGTGCAACAGCCAGCCCGTGTATATCGCCAACTGCTGGGCTTCCGGTCCGGGCAGCAACATGCAGTAATTGAGCGCGTGCAGAAAACGCCTGTCGCTGATCCAACGGCGTTTCTCCACCAATTCCGTGTGCATCAACCCGATCTGTCCGGCGGGTCCGCCGAAACTCAGCAGACCGATTTTGATCCAGACCTTCAGCACCTCCGGAAACGAAGGTGATGGGGGACAGCGGACGCCTTGCGCCTCCTTCCTGGCTTCGGTCTCATCCATCCGTGGGGTCGCCGAAATACATGATTGTGACGTTGGTCCAGTCAACCTCGGCCGCGTCGAGATCGCCTTCGACCTCCCGCGCTTCCAGGTCGCCATCCACGCCCAACCCGAGCGTCAGCGGCAGGGACACGCGGTGAAAACCTGCTCCGGCGCCATTGTGGACGGCGAAGGCGACGTTGTAACGTTCGCCCGGCACGAGGCCTTTGCTGTCCAGCGGATCGGGCGCGTCCAGGGAACGGGTCAGGCACACGTGCCAGGCACCGTCGCGGTATTCGCCGCGAGCGCGGATCGCTCCTCGGCTGCCGTCAGGCTCGCGCAACAGGCGCTGGGGAATCGCATCCCCCTCGCGCCAGGCATGGTCCGGATCGAACGGAACCGATCTTTCTTCGGCCAGAAAATACGGGTCGTCTTGACCGTATTCCCGCGCCCGCAGCGCTTCCAGGCGAAGCGCCGGATCTCCGGTCACTTCGGGATCGAACATGCGCAGTGGCAATTCCGTTTCCTCGTCCTGATTGTCGGTGAACATGGAGCGGCCCGAGGAGCTGTGACGGTATTCCAAGACGTAGCCGTTGTCTGCGTACCCGACCGGATTCGACCGGTGAGCGCGCCACTGCCACAGATCGAGAAACACGCCGTCTTCCCGCAGGCGCTCCAGTTCCTCGGGCGGAAGCACGTTTTTCCAGGAATCCGTCCCGTAGGCGTCGTGCCGCGACTCCATGATGAACTTGCGAACGTCCGATCGCCCCAGCCGTTCCCCGAGGTGGGGATGCGCGCGTACCTCGTCGGCGTCGGCGGCTGTTGCGGTCGACCGCATGCCGGGATGGACCGTGACGTGACCGCCGGTTTGCGCGAACGCCGGCACGGATCCGTCGTCGATCATCATTGAAATCCGGTCCTCGTACAAACCATCGGGATCCCGGCCGTCGGCGCCGCTGCCGTATCGAACCCATTCGCCGTCCTCGTAAACCCAATACTGGTGGTACCACGACGGATTGTCCGTGTGATAAACAAAGCGAATCTGGAAATCGGATTGGTTGAAAACCGCGCCCGCGTGCAACGTTGTCGGCGCGAGCTCCCCCACCGCATCGGAACCATCCGCCGCGGATGCCATGATCAAGAAAGAAAGCACCAGAGAGTTCATGCGGCCGACAAACGGAGATAAGGGTTCGTATGATAATTTGAAACTCATTGCGGCTTCACCGTATCCCTCCGTGTCCGTGGGGCAAGAAATATTGGTCCGGAGTCGGGTGTGTTTGTTACGGTCCACACTAATAGCGGATAGAAGCGGAATTTCTGAATGCCGACATGTTGGGTCGGATCTATTTAATCCAGGGGGAATTCGAATGATTCGTATAGTCAAGCGAACATTACAGATGCCAAAATTTGCGAATGTCATCTTGTCGCGAAGGTCCTTTTCGTTTACGGAGAATGTCCCGCCGCGTCGCACAGGAGCCAACCTCGGACCGCGGATGCGGCCCGCGCTTGTGTGGGTCTGCTTCGTTCTTGCCGGTTTCCTGAGCGCCCCGGCTCTGGACGCGGATTCCTCGTCCGATGACGTTGTCGATGCGATTTGGCTGGGAGGCGATGGTGATTAAACCGATCCGGATAATTGGAGTACCGATGCTTACCCGGACAATGATTCTCCGGCGGGAACGCGGTATGAAGTCTTCATCGACGAGAATGGTGACTATACGGAGACCTTGGACAGCAGCGTCCGTGTCGAAGACATTGAGATCGACAATACCGAAGCGATGCCAACCAGCCGGGGCCGCTCGCTGAAGGGGACTCCGGGGCCGCCGGGCAATTTGCCGCGAGCGGTTACCAGCCGGCGATCGAGGGCGGAAAGGTTCTGCTCGACGACAATGCGACCCCCGGGGCCGTCTGGGTCGATATCACGGACTACCTCGCAGAACGCTACGATGAATTCGCCGACGGCGGAGATTCCTGGGTTTTCCTGCGACTCCAGTCGGACAGCAGTTGGTCGGCCGGCGACGGCATCGACTCCGCGTTTGCCTTTGCCTCGGCCGATCACGCCGACGAGACTCTCCATCCGCGTATCGAAACGGTACCCATCCCCGAACCGCGCGCCGCCGCCCCGGTCCTTTCCATCGCGACCCTCGCTTTCCTGTTTATACGCCGTCGCCTCGGACGGCCGCGGCAGGCGTAAGAGCCGGCAAAAGGAAGCCCGCGGAAAACAAAACAGCGGTATCGAAGTTCCCAATACCGGCGGGTGGTATGATTGGGAAACGATTATTGTCCGGGACGTCTGCCTGGAATCCGGCGAGCAAATCATGCGACTTATGTTCGACGGGGGAGGGTACAACCTGAACTGGGTGGACTTCGAATTGGTGGATGAAAGTGGCGTACGACCGCCGGAAATCTCCCTGATCCAGCCGTGGAACGGGGCGGAGTTTGCCGCGGGGTCGGACATCACCGTCACCGCTCAGATTCGCGTAGAGGAAACCGAAACTCTCCTCTGAAGCCGGGACGCTGTAGGTGCCCGGAGCCGAGAGATCGAGAAGGGCGTCGCCGAATTCGAACGGGTCCCCCCAGGTGTAGGTCGCTCCGGATTCCCCGTCCGGGCGCTCGGCGGTAGGGTGCATCCGCCAGAGCATTACCCTTGAGCATCTGAAAAGGTCCGACACTTCAGGATGCTACGGGTTTTAAAAAAAATAGATGAGTGAAGAATACATATAGATAATAAAAATCACAACTCTATGTCAACCGGCGAATCCCGAGAGTATTGTGACGCGCCTCATTTCTTGTTTCTCGGTCGAGTGTATCAGAATTTTTCCGACAGACACGGAATTTCGCATGATGCTCGGCGGCTTTGGATGCCGTTTTGCTCAATTCAGTCCGTGAAGTGGACGGAGGAATCAGTTTTCGTTGCGGGCGGCGATTTCGTCCAGGCGTTCGTCGAGGTCTTCGCGGGAGAACCAGCGGCCGTGACGAACCACCCCTTCGATGTCCTGGGCGTGGGCGAGATCCTCCAACGGGTTGCCGTTCACCAGAATGAGGTCCGCTTTGAGCCCTTCGGCCACCCTGCCGAAGACGTCTTCCTCACCCAGGTATTCGGCGGGGTTGACCGTGCCTGTTTTCAGCACGTCATACGGGCTGAGTCCGGCGCTTTCCATGACCGCCATTTCACGATGAACCGAGAAACCGGGCACATTGAACCACTGCGGGGCGTCCGAGCCGAGCAGCAGGCCTGCGCCGGCGTCGTGCAGCGCTTTGATCAGATCCAGCCTAACTTGAATGAAGGCATCGCCCGCTTCCTGATCGTAATGGTCTTGGTTGCGGAAATTAGTCACCCAGTTAACCCAACCGTCCACTACGCCTTGCGGCATATAGCGGAATTCGGGTCGGTCCTCCCGGACGGTTTCCAGGTCCACGGCGAAGGCGCTGTGCATGATGGTTTCGGTCGGCACATTCCAAACCCCGGCGTCCCGGGTTTTTTCCGCGATGGCCTGAATTCGTTCGTCCCGGACGTAGGGTGCGTAACGGTACCCGAAAAATCCACCGTCCACACCCTCTGTTTCATCCGAATCCACAAGGGTCGGCATGTAGGCGTCGAAGTGATCGATCGTGGTGTATCCAGCCTCGAGGGCGCGGGGAACGCCGACAGCGCCGGGGACGTGTCCGGAAAATTCGATATTGGCCGCGTGGGCCGCCTCCGCCAAGGCGTTGAAGGCGTCGTGGGGCATGCCCCAGAAAATTTTCAGCAAATCGTACCCGGCTTCGGCCTGCTGCCGGGCGACGCGAATGCCTTCGCCCGGGGTCTGGATATTGCCGCCAAGCCCAGGTCCGGCCGAAATCAGGCGGGGGCCGTCGACGGACCCGTCCGCCAGCTGCTGGCACAACTGCAGGTGTACCGGCGCGCCCAGCATGCTGCGAGCCAGGGTCACGCCGTTCGCGAGGTAGAGGAACGCGACGTTTTCCCGGTACCGGCGGTCGTCTCCCTGGCCGGGCATGTGGGCGTGCATTTCCGCCAGGCCCGGCATGAGGTATTGACCGCCCGCATCGATCACGGTTGCCCGATCCGGAATCTCGGCGTCCGCAGCCGGCGCGATGCTCACGATGCGCCCGCCTTCTATCAAGACGGTCTGTTCCCGCAGGACGCGTTCTTCATCCATGGGCACCACGTTCACGTGGCGAAACACCAACGCCTCTGCCGTGCCGGTTTCGGCGAATCCGACGGCGATTGCCACGGCGAACACAGCCGTCAAAGTTGGCCAAAAACGATGGGAGGGACGGGGCTTCGAGTTTGCTTGTGGGAGAGAATTCGCTGGTTTCGAGAATCTGCAGTACTTTTTCATAACACGTTTATTGTAGCATCACCAACCGGAAGCGCAACGATTCATTCGGAGACTCGGTCAAAGAAACTCCGGAACGCATCAGGTAAACATAACAAGGCGGAGCCGGCGCCAATCAGGCGTTGCCTTCCGGAAGATCCTTGGGTCCTCGCCATGTTCGGTCAAGCTCCGAAGCAGTAGCGCCGAGCTTCAGCTGGCAGATGAAGCCCGCAATAAACAGCGAATAGCCAATTCTCACCACCAGCTTTGAGTCGGGCCCCAACGGACCCTTGGTCCCGGAGCTGAAGGAAATGTTTCCCGACGCCCCCAACATCGCCCGTCCCGGCAATATCAATGCCTGAGATAATGAGGAGTTTTTCGAAGCAGTCAAAGCCACCGGAAAGAAGCAGCTGATCGTTGCCGGCATCGTGACCGAGGTGTGCGTAGCCTTCCCCGCGCTCTCCGTCCTGGAGAAAGGTTATGAGGTCTTCGTCGTCACCGATGCCTCGGGTACGTTCAACAAGGTAACCCGTGGAGCCGCCTGGAACCGCATGAGCGCCGCCGGCGCTCAGTTGATGACTTGGTTCGGGGCGGCTTGAGAATCACACCGTGACTGGCGGAACGATGTCGAGGGCCTCGGCACCTTGTTCTCCAATCACCTGCCCAATTACCGCTGCCTGATCAATAGCCATCTGGCCCATAACCAGCCTTGATCCACTCCCGGAGCCCGGACTGTGTAACTTATGGCACAGGGGGAAATACCGCTTAGGGTGAATGCTGCTCGGTTAAGGCGCTGGCTCGAGAGTAGCTTAGGCTTCCAGCCTGAGAAAACACGTTTCTGCTGAGCATCCTGCGAAGTCCCGTGCTTGCCTGGAGAAGCGTGTTCTACTTTGCGCTTAACCGAGTGCCATTCCGGTTAAGACTCATTAT
>SLOW01000236.1 GCA_007132315.1 Opitutales bacterium | reverse complement strand
GGTTTCCCCGCCGGTCGGCAGATTTGTTTTGAGGTCGGAGGGCGATTCGCTACTGTAGGGTTGCGACTCAGACTATGATCAACTTCGAAAGTACTTGGAGGAGAATGATTTCCCAGTCGAACTGGGGTGGGAAGATGCTCTTGGGCGGGCTACTGATGGCGATTCCGTTCGTCCATTTTTTCGCTCTGGGTTACCTGTACCGGCTTCTCGAGGATTCGCGGCGCGGAGCCCCGCTGGCGCTTCCCGACTGGGATGACTGGCGCAAACTGTTTATGGACGGACTGGTGTTCTTCCTTTTCCTCCTGTTTTTCGCGGTGGTGCCTGTGCTGCTCATGTGGTTGGTGAGCCGGCTGCCGCTGTTGAATCTGTTCGGCCCCCTGTCGTACGTGCCGATGATTCCAGCCGTTCTGCTGGGGGCGCCCCTGACGGCGGCGGGCCTCTACTGTTATCAAGCCCGGCAGAGCTTCAAGGACGCGTGCGACTTCAGGCGGATCGTCGACCTGGTCCGGACCGATGCGGAAGCGATGTTTGTGCCGACCCTGGCGTTGCTGGGGTTCCTGTTGGCCGGAGCGCCGGTTCTCCCGCTCACATTTTTTGTTGGCGCGGTGCCGTTATTTTGGTTTTATTTTGTGTTGTTTCATCAACGCGAAACCCGCAGACCACCTCGGTTAAGCGGGCTCTACACTTCTCTTTGAACGCCGTATGCCAACCTATGAATACGCCTGCGACCAATGCGGGCACCGATTCGAAACGTTCCAATCCATCAAGGCGGAACCGCTGACGGAATGTCCGTCGTGCGAGGACAATAGCTTGCGCCGGATGATCGGGCTCGGTGCGGGAATCATTTTCAAGGGGTCCGGATTTTACCAGACCGATTACCGCAAGGATAATGGTCGGAACGGCGGCGAGACATCGCCGGGCGAACCGGCCAAGCAGGATTCCGGGAAGCAGTCGAGATCCGAATCCGCATCCACCACGAAACAGGAGTCCGGGACGGCCCCGGCGGGTTCGAAGGACTGACACCAATACCATGGCAACGGCTAAGAAAAAGAACGAGCAAAAGGGGCCCAAGCCCTATGAAGTGATCATCGGGGCGTTTCTCAGCATCGTTCTGGGCGCGCTCCTCGCGGTGGGGTATCTGGTGGTGCAGCCGGTGGAAGAGGCGGATGAACTGCCGGCGGAGGCCACCCGCGAAGCCCGAACCATCTATTTTGTGGAGGGCGAAACCGGGAGCGCGGTCGAGTACAACTGGCAGCCCAAGTACGCCGCCGTTGAAGCCGGAAGTTCCGGAACAATCAGCCTGGTCGAGCAGGAACTCAACCTCTGGGTCGCGGCGGCGTTCGAAGATCTGCAGGAAGAGGTGGTCGAGGGCTTTGTCACGATCGTCCCGCGCAGCCTGAATTTCCGGATCCACGACGGCGAGATGCAGATTGCCTCCGAGTTGGACATGAGTGTTTTCGGGATGGGACGGGAAGTCATCGCCCAGGCGTACGGCACCTTCGTGCAGCGGGACGGCCGCTTTGTATTTCAGCCGAACAGGCTGTACCTTGGGGGGTTCAAGGTGCCCCATGACAGATTGGCCGCGTTCATGTTCGACCAGGTTTACGCGGCGTTCGATATTACCGAGGAACTGGTCGACGGCTGGACCCGTCTCAGTGATGTTAGGCTTGAGGAGGACACGTTGATTCTCGAGATTCCCTGATGGGAAAAGTAGCGATTTGTGCCGGACTGATTCTGTTCGCTCCGCTGCTGGCGGCGATGGGCGCGACGGAACGCGGGCTGGTCACGGTTCGCAGCCAGTATTTTGAAGTCGTCGCTCCCGACGGTGCCAGCGCCGATTATGCGTCGCGCCTCTCGAGTCGCCTGGTGAACAACACCCGGGGATGGCTGCGGATGCCGGTGGGGTTTTCGAATCGCATCCTCCTCGTCCTGGAGCCGGGGGCGCCGCCCGAGGGCGGGGGTCCGTTTTGCACGCGGGTTGAATTGGCTGGAAACGTGGGCGCCACCGTTTATTGGGGGAGCGATACCCGGCTGGAGGACCTGGAGCGAGCGGTGGCGCGCGCGTTGCTTCTGCGGATTGCGGTGTGGAATCGCGTGCCCGACGACGAGATCGCGGTGCCAGCCTGGTTGGTGACGGCGCTGCAGCGTTCGGTCCGGGCGGTGGAGAATCCGGCGTATCTGGACGGCATGACCCGGCGATTCCAGGCGGACGGGCCGTTTCCCTGGCGGGAGGTGCTGTACGCCGATCACGAACAGGCCGGCGACGACGGTTTTGCCGACAACGCCTATTGGTTCCTGCGTCATTTGATCCACCAGAGCGGAAGATCCCATCGTCTGCACAATCTGGTCCTGCGACTGTTGCGCGGGGAAGACCCCGAGGATAGTCTGATGGCCACGTTTGGCGCCGAAATCGAAGAGGTCGGAACGATTCAGCTGTGGTGGGCGGTGGGCGCGCACGACCGGCTCCAGCGGAGAGCCCCGACCCAGAGCCATTTCGACGAGTCGCATCGGTTTCTGCGTTCTCTGGTGATGTTTTCGTACAGGAGGGAGGGGCGCGAGGTCCGTCTGCGGGTGGACGACCTGTGGGAACACCGGGACGAACCGGCGGTTCGCTCCGAGGTGATCCAGCGGATGGAGCGTATCAATTACGGGATGCGTTCGGTCCATCCGTTTCATTTCAATGCGGTCTTATCGCTGGGGCAGGCGATGGTGGCGTTGTTGGAGGAAGACGAGGAAGCGTTCCGGCGCCGCGTGGAGACGTTCGAGCGGGATTACGGCGAGGCCGGCAGGCTCTTCCAGGAGACACGGGAGGCGTTGGATGAATTGGAGGAGGCGGTTCACTAGGAGGCTGTCGGGCTTCGCCGACAGCCTGCTAGCGCTGATTGTTTACAGCGCGCTCAGAATTCTCTCGATATCGACGTTTTCGCGTATCAGTTGTTCAATGACGGGAATTTTGTCGTGGTCCTGGGGCTGGGTCTTGATGGTCATTCCGGTGATTTTGGATGCGATGTTGTAACTGCCTTCGCGCGTGACGATCACCGGAATATTGGTCTGGACCAGAAGCTCCATGATCCGTTCGTGCGGCATCACGTCCCGCGGGAGGACGATGCCGGAAATAACCTGGCTCCCGGAGAGGGCGGCCCGGGCGATGGCGGCCAGCAGGATGTCGTCGCGGTCGCCGGCGGTGATAATGATCGTGCCGGGGCTGAGGTAGTCGAACAGGCTCTTGGCCGACATGGTGGCGATGATGAAGCGGTAGATCCGCTCGCCCGCGCCGTGGGATTTTCCGTTGAGCCAGCGCCCGTCGATTTCTTCGGTGACTTGCGAGAGGTTGGGGGCGGAGAGAGTCTTTTGGATCGGCAGGACGCCCAACAGGCGAACCCCGTGGCGTTTTAAGCCCAGCCCGGCGTATTCCCGCACGGTTTCGACCTTCTCGGGCTGGACCTTGTTGAGGATGGCCCCGATGACTTCGACGCCTTCCTTGTCAAAGAGGGCCTTGTTCATGGCGATTTCATCCACCGGATTGCCGATGCCCCCACGGGAAACGATAATCGCCTTGGCGTCGAGGATTCGTGCCACGGTGGCGTTGGACAAGTCGAAAACCGAGCCGACTCCGGCGTGTCCACTTCCCTCGATGATGGTCACCTCCTTTTCCCAGGAAACCCGGTCAAAGGCGCGGCAGATCTTATCAATCAGGACGGGAGTGTGGGTTTCGGGATCCCTGAGGTAGCGCCGGGTGAAGGTGTTGTCGATGGCGATGGGACTCATCGAGTCGATGGGCACGTGAACGTGGTAAATGGTGTCGAGCAGGAACGAATCCTCGTCGATCCGGTGACCCTCGACGTTGATAAATCGCTGGCCGATGGGTTTGATGAAGCCCACGCGGTGGAAGATCTTCTGCAGTGCGGCGAAGAGGCCGAGGCAGGTGGTGGTTTTGCCTTCATTCTGCCGGGTTCCGGCCACGTAAATGCGTTTGGTCTCGCGGTTGACCGGACGCCGGAGAACATCCGGTTCCGGTCGCGGTCGGGTGATGGCCGTTACCGAAGCCTGGCTCATGGTTCGGATTCACCGTAGAGCAAGCGCTTGTCGATCGCCTGGCAGCCGACGATCGCGGCGGCTCCAAACACGTCGTGGGCGCTGGAACCGCGGCTGATCTCCGCCGCGGGCTTGGTGAGCCCGGTGATGATCTGTCCGTAGGTGTTGGTTTCGGCCAGAAGCTGGACCAGCTTGAAAGCGATGTTGGCGCTGTTGAGATCGGGAAAAATCAGCACGTTGGCGCGCCCGGCCACGGTCCCCTGGATACCTTTCATCGTTGCGGTGGCGGGGTCCAGTGCGGCATCGAGCTGGAGTTCACCGTCGATTTCGAGAGGGATGCCGGCACCCTTCGCCTTCTGGCGGGCGAGTTCGGTGGCCGCGCGCACCTTGATCAGGGCGGTGTGATGGGTGTGAGTGCTTTTGCTGGAGTAGCTGAGCATGGCAACCTTGGGGAGCTCATTGGTGAGGTGGTGGGCGATCTTGGCCGTGGTCACGGCGATGTCGCTCAACTGTTCGGCGTCCGGCTCGGGAATGACACCGCAGTCGGCCAGGAAGAGGGTGCCGTCCATGCCGATCTTCTTGTTCTCCTGTTCCAGCATCAACAGGGAGGAAGCCGTCTTGACTCCCGTATGGCGGGGAATGATGCGGAAGAGCGGACGCAGCGCGCTGGAGGCGGAGACCGTCGCCCCGGAAATCAGAGCGTCCACGCGGTTGGTGGCCAGCATGAGTGTGGAATATAGGCTCGGGTCCCGGGCCGCGTCGCGGGCGTCCGCCTCCTTCAGCCCTTTGTAGCGGCGGAAGGTGTCGAGGAGTTTGACGAACGTTTCGAAATCCTCGCTGTCCGGCGGGTTGATGATGCGCATGCCTTCCAGGTTCACGTCGAGGCGGGCTGCGGTATTCTTGATCGCGGTTCGATCTCCCAGGAGAATGGGTACGCCCATTTTTCGCGCGGTGAACAGGCGAGCCGCCTGGAGGATACGCGGGTCGGCTCCCTCCGCGAATACGACGCGCTTGGGATGGCGCTGCAGTTTGGCGCTGAGTTTTTCTATCAATGACATCGACGAATGGTCCTTTCGGGTTGGCCGGTTCTTGGGCGCGCATTATGGACGCGGAGTCGGACGTACCGCAATCCCCAAGAAAGGTTTGTTTCAACTCTGGCGACCGCCCATAAAGCTCCTATGTCGCGTATTCTTCAGCGCATCGGCATCGTGTCGGTGGCGACGGTGTTGTCGCGGGTCCTGGGTCTGGCGCGGGATATTCTCATGTTCGCCACCTTTGGGACGTCGGCCCTGAATTCCGCGTTCATCTTTGCCTTCACGCTGCCCAACCTCTTTCGGCGCCTGCTGGGGGAAGGGGCTCTGACCGCGGCCTTGATCCCCACCCTGAGCGAGGAGCTGGCGAAGAACCGCCATCCCGGGATTTTCCGGCTTCTCAACCAGGTCGCGTTCTGGCTGGCGTCAATTTCTCTGGTGATGGTGGGGCTCGGGCTGCTTGTGTTCGCCGGGATCGGGCGGATCGAGGGCCTCGAGGAACGCTGGTACGTCGGCGCCGAGCTCAGTCGCATCTTGTTCCCGTACATGATCCTGGTCTGTTTGGCGGCGATGCTGGCGGCCGCCCTGAACGTTCTGCAACGCTTTGCCGTCCCGGCGCTCTCGGCGGTGTGGCTGAACCTGTCGATGATTGTTTCGCTCGGCGTCGTGGGCGTATTGTTCGCTGCGACGCCGGAGGAACGCATGCGTTTGCTCTGTTACGGCGTGCTGTTCGGCGGCCTGTTGCAAGTGGCGATTCCGTGTTGGGTCATGTTTCGCGAAGGCTGGCGACCGCGAGTGGATCCGACCCTGTCGTCCGGGGTTCGGGAGATCGGGCGCCTTATGCTCCCCGGGGTGGCGGGGGCCGCTATTTTTCAGGTCAATGTGGTCGTCTCCCGCCTGCTGGCCTTCAGTTTGGACGAGTCGGCGGTGGCCATCCTCTATCTGGCGAATCGGCTTATGGAACTGCCGCTGGGCGTGTTCACGCTGGCGGTGACGACGGTTGTGTTTCCGCTGATCGCCGGTCATGCCGCCCGGGGGGATTTCGTCGGCTTCGCTTCGGCGTACCAGAAAGGGGTGGGGCTGATTCTGGCGATCACCGTTCCGGCCGCGGCGGGAATCATCCTGATGCGGGAACCGATTCTGGCCACCCTCTTTCAGTGGGGGGCTTTTGACGTCTCGGACACGCGCAGCACACTGCCGGTGTTGACTGTTTTCGCCCTCAGTCTTCCTTTCTACTCGCTGGCGGCCCACCAGACGCGCGGCTTCTACGCCCTCAAGGACATGGCGACGCCGGTTCGAATCGCCGGAATGGGTTTTCTGGTCAACCTCGCGCTCAGTCTCATCCTCATGCGCCATTTCGGCGCGACCGGTCTCGCCTTGGCCAATCTGATATCCGTGACGATCCAGACCGCCCTCCTGCAGCTCCGGCTGACGAGGCGGTTGCCGGGCATGGGATTGGATCGGCAGGCGCGCGATCTGGGCAAAGTCATACTCGCCACGTGCGGCATGGCCGCGATGGTGTTCGGGGCGATGGCCCTCCTGGAAGCCCGGGCGCCGGAAGGCCGATGGTCGGATATTCTCGCCGTCGGGGTGGTGATCCCGATGGCGGTCGGGGTATATGCGCTGCTGGCCTGGTTGCTGCGACTGGAGGGGCGTCGCGAAATGGAGACGTTGCTGCGTCGTCTGGCGGGGGCGAGGGAACAAAGACCGGCCGGTTGAAACCGGCCGGAACGCCTTTTGCTCAGGCTTTGACGATCTTGCCGGCCTTGATCGCCTTGACCGATACGAGCATGCGCTTCACCTGGCCGTTGGGCAGGCGCACGCGCACGCGCTGGAGATTGGGACGGAACACCCGCTTGGTCGTCTTGGTGATGTGGGTGCCGATGCCGCCGCTTTTCTTGCTTTGTCCCTTGCGGTGAATAATGCTGCCCCGCGTCGGGCGCTTGCCGGTGATTTGACAGATTCTGGCCATGGTGCTGATCCGTTTCGGAAAGATGGAAAAAGTATAAATAAAAGATGCCTTTGCCCAGCGGCGCAAGTCGATTTTGACTCGGGTAGAGATCGGCGCCGGCGATCAAAGCGGATGGGGTGGCTGACCGGATTCGAACCGGCGACCCCCGGAACCACAATCCGGTGCTCTAACCAACTGAGCTACAACCACCGCAGGATGCAAAGGAGATATTTTCTCCGAAATCGCTTCGCCTGTCAACGGTTATCTGGAATTCAAAGCGAACTATTCCGTCCCGGGTGCTTTTCCCGTCAAAGACGGCGGACCACCGAGGTGGCCACGCCCTGAATAATCAGTTCGTTGACCGGGTGTATCGAGGGGAACGCGGTGTTTTCCGCTTTCAGAAACGGCCGATCACCGCTCGGTTTGAGGTAGCGTTTGAGCGTCGTTTCTCCGTCGATCAACGCCGCCACAATGTCCCCGTTGCGGGGCGGGCGAACCTCCAGGACGACGGTGTCCCCGTCCTGGATCCCGGCGTCGATCATACTCTCTCCGCGCACCCGCAGCGCGAACGAGCGCTGACCTCGGCGCAGCCCGGCCGATTCGACGTCGATCTGCAACTGCGCGATGGCGTTTCCCGATTCGACCCCTTCCGGGAAGCCGGCGGTGATGTTTCCGAAAACCGGGATGTTCACGACTTCGAGTTCGTCGTCCACGGACGCGACACCCGAGCCTGCCGGACCGGTGATCCGGTAGGCTCGGGCCTGTCCCGGAACACGCGAGAGCACCCCCTTGCGCTCCAGGGCGATGAGGTGCCCGGCGACCGCGTTGGTGCTCTTGAAGCCGAAATGTCTCTGGATATCCCGAATACTCGGCCAATATCCCTGGTCGCGGGCGTAAACCCGAATGAAACCGAGGATTTCCTGTTGGCGCAGCGTCAGCGAATTCATGGTGAAAATATGAGTATGGACGCACGTTCATTTGTCAACATGGAATTCGAACCCACGCCACGCCGCGAATTTGTCACCCGATCTGGCCCGCCCCATCTGTCTGGCCGGCGATGGGAAGATCCCGTGAAGCCCGAACCAGAGCTCGGTCGAGTTCGCCCAGGGTGATGGGTTTGTCCAGAAGCACGGTGGTCCGGTCGGAGGGATCGGAAAACGGCGCTGCCTCGGAGTCGAATCCCGAGAGAAGGATCATGGGAATGTCGGGACGGAGTTCCCGGATGCGCCCGGCGACAACCCGGCCGCTGATCCCGGGCATGGCACTGTCGCTGATTAACAGGTCGAATCCCCTCGGGTCGGACTCGAAAACCTCGAGCGCGGACGGGCCGTCGCGCGCGGTGGTGACGGTGTGGCCGCGCATCGCGAGCACGTCCCGCAGCATGTGCCGGTTCAGGGCGTCGTCCTCGGCGACCAGGATCCGCAGGGGCGCGAGGGAGGGGATCGGTTTCGGCTGGTTGAGGGTTTCGAGTTTTTCCTCGTGGGGAACGGGGAACAGCAGGGAAACACGTGTGCCGTTGCCGGGGGAACTGGCGATTTCCACCGTCCCGCCGTGGTAGCGCATGACGGCGAACACAATGGGCAGACCCAGGCCGGTGCCGTGCTGCTTGGTCGTGAAGTAGGCTGTCGTGCACGCTTGCACGGTGGTTTCGTCCATTCCGGCCCCCGTGTCCGTCACGTGCAGGGCGATTCGGTCGCCGGCCCGTTCGACCGAAAACCGGAGCGTGCCGCCCTCCGGCATGGCATCGACGGCGTTGAAGATCAGATTGGTGAGCACGCCCCGCAGTTCCGCTTCGTTGCCGATCACCTCGAGGCATGCGGGGATGTCGATCTGGGTGGCGATCTCGGCGTTCTCGGCGCGGGCCTGTGATTTCCAGCGCGCTTCGGTCATGATCAGGGTCTTCCGGACCATGGTGTCGAGCTCGACCCGGGCCATCGGCAGCGCGGCGTCCCCGCTTCGATAGAACTCCCGCAGCCGCTTGACCACTTCCGAAGCGTTCTGGCCGGCGGTGTGTATCGCGCGGGCGTAGTTCTCGACGGTTTCGGGGCGGGTCGAACCGGGCGGTTCCATCAGCAGCTCGCTGAATCCGAGAATGGGGGTCAGGGTGTTGTTGATGTCGTGAGCCACGCCCCGGGACATGTCGCGCAGGGCTTTAATGCGTTCCTGTTCGATAATTTCGGGGGTTGCGTCAAGCAGGGCCTTCTGTCGCGCGATTTCGTTTCGACTGCTCCGGTGCTCGCGCAGGCTCAGGAAGCCGACCACAACGCCGACCGCGGCGTAGGCCACAAGGCGAACGACCCAGTCGGCCGTGGGTTGCGGCTCTCCGGTCCCGGCCGGCATCCAGGGGCCGATCGCGATGGCCAGGAGCGCGGCGACTCCGAACCCCGCGAGGGGGCCAAAGTAAAACGCGATAAGAACGATGGGCAGCAGCAGGATGCCCGGATTGAGGTTGGCTAGACCGCCCGCCAGAACGATGGCGGAGATCCAGGCCGCGCTGACCACAGCCGAAGCCGTCAGGATCAGAAAGGTAGTTCGCAGCGATTGGCGGATCAAGGCTTTCCCGAGCAAATGGAGCTGGATTCCGGGTTTCATGAAAGCTGTGCGAGCGAGGGGAACCGGTTATTCGAGTGTTTTGGTCGGAAGGCCGCTTCGGAATGTGACGGTGACTGTAGGCATATTCCTTGCAGTTATAAATATAAGTTCCGACTATACCGTCAATTAAAAATCGGTTTGCGGGAATTCCGCTCTGCGTGCGACTCGATTTTCTACTCGCGAAGCAGGAAGCGGTTCGCTAGCGTCCCCTTTTTTGTAACATGGTGGATCAGCAGCAGATCGACGTGGAGGAGCTCATCGACAAGGCGCGGGTGTTGCTCGAGGCCCTGCCCTATATTCAGCGCTTCAAGGGATCGACCTTCGTGGTCAAGTACGGGGGCAGTTTTATGGACCACCCGGATCCGGAAGTACGCGCCCGGCTGGCGGTGGACATTGTGTTTCTGGCCGCGGTCGGGATTCACGTGGTGGTGGTTCACGGCGGGGGCAAGGCCATTTCGCGCGCGATGGAGACGGCCGGGTTGCAGCCGGTTTTCAACAACGGGATGCGTGTTACCGACGATGCCGCGATCGGAGTCGTCAAGAAGACCCTCAACGACCTGGTCAATGCCGATATCTGCGAGATGATTCGCAACAAGCGGGGACGCGCCGCCGGCATGCCGGGCCAGACGCTGATGCTGTGCCGGAAGTTGACTCGCGACGATGACGGCCGCCCGGTCGATTTGGGGTTCGTGGGCGAGGTGACCGAGGTCAAGATCAAGCTGATCAAGAAGGCCCTGGCCGAAAGCCGGATACCGGTGATTTCGCCGCTGGCGGTGGACGAGGCGGGGAGCGTTCACAACGTGAACGCGGATCTGGCGGCTTCTCGCGTGGCCGGAGCCCTGCGCGCCCGCCGGCTGGTATTCATGAGCGACGTGCCCGGTCTGCTCGCGGATGCATCCGATCCATCCAGTTTGATCTCGACGTTGCATATTGACCGGGTCGAGAAATTGAAACAGAGCGGAGTGATCGACAAGGGCATGCGTCCCAAGGTCAACGCCGCGGTGCGCGCACTGGGCGAAGGGGTGCAGCGGGTTCACTTTATCGACGGGCGGATGCCCCACAGCCTGCTGCTGGAAATTTTCACCGACAAAGGCGTCGGCACCGAGATTGTCCACCATTAAGAACCATGGAAGAATTCCATCACCAAAGCACGGAGGAACTCTACGACAAGTATGTGCTCGGGAACTACGCCCGGGCGCCCCTGACGTTGGTTCGAGGCGAGGGGGTCCATGTTTGGGATCGCGACGGCCGGCGCTACCTCGATTTCGGCTCGGGTATCGCGGTGAGTGCGTTGGGGCACGGGCATCCGGCCTGGGTGGCGGCGGTCAAGGAGCAACTCTTCCGCCTGACCCATGCCAGCAACCTCTACCGGAACCGCAATCAGGGTCGGCTCGCGCGGAACCTCGTCGGGTACTGCGGGCCGGGAAAGGTGTTCTTCTGCAACAGCGGCGCCGAGGCCAACGAGGCGCTGATCAAACTGTCCCGGCTGTACGGAAACCGCAAAGCCGGCGCGGAGGGTCGGTGCTACAAGGTGGTCACCGCCGAGAACGGATTCCACGGCCGCACGTTCGGAGGAATGAGCGCGACCGGCCAGGAGAAGATCCGGCGCGGCTTCGCGCCGCTGCTGCCGGGGTTTTCCTACGGGCGGCTCAACGATCTGGAGAGTTTCGAACGGTTGATCGACGAGGACACCGCGGCCGTATTTCTGGAGACCATACAGGGCGAAGGCGGTATCCACGTCTGCACGACGGAGTTCCTGCGCGGAATACGCGATCTGTGCGACCGCCGCGGGGTGTTGCTGATCCTCGACGAGGTCCAGTGTGGCATCGGCCGGACCGGCCGGTTCTTCGCCTTCGAACAAAGCGGGATCCGGCCCGACGCCATCGGCATGGCCAAAGGGTTGGGCAGCGGGTTTCCGATCGGCGCGGTGTGGGTCGATGAGCGCCATGCCGACCTGTTCACACCGGGTTCCCACGGCACCACCTTCGGCGGCACGCCGCTGGCCTGCGCCGCTGGCCTGGCGACGCTCCACGTGCTGGAAAAGGAGCGTCTGATGGAGCATGTCCGGAACTACGCGCCGGATTGGCATGAGGGATTGCGTGGCGCGGCCAAGGCTTTTCCCGACCGGGTTCTGGCGGTCCGGGGCGAGGGCTACATGGTCGGGGTTCAGCTGGCCGCCGACGCGCCGGGAGTCGTCGCCGCCATGCGGGAACGCGGACTCCTGACCGTACCGGCGGGGGGCGATGTGATTCGGTTTCTTCCGCCGCTGATCGTCGGACCGGAGGGGTTGTCGCGTTCGGTGGAGATTTTCCACGAGGCTCTGACCGCGACGCGTGCGTGACGGCCGCGGCCGCCCGGCTATGAAGAAATCGAAACCGATCGGCTCCCGGCGCCTGTTCACCCGAACGGTTGTCCCCCTGCGGTACTGGGTGGTCTGCGGGCTCGTTCTGGCCGGCATGGTGTTGTATTTCCTCGGTATCGACTGGGACCTGGAGGCGTTCCTGGGGTGGATCCGCGACCGGGGGCCGGTTCCGTTTTTTGTCGCGCTGGCCCTCCTGCCGGCGGTGGGTTTTCCCACCACCCCCTTTTTTCTGGTGGGCGGGGCGGCGTTTGGCGTTTGCGTAGGCATTGCGGGCTCCGTGGCTAGCCAGGTCGTGAATCTGGTGTTCTGCTACTGGCTGGCGACCCGTTACCTGCGGGGATTCCTCGAGCGCCTGATCGCGCGAACCCGCTACCGGATTCCCCAGGTGCGAAAGGAGAATCAGTTGAAGGTCACCCTGCTCATCAAGATCACGCCCGGTCCGCCGAACTTCCTGAAAACCTACATCCTCGGTTTGGCGGGCATTCCCTTTGGCCTGTTCTTCCTGGTTTCCCTGCCCACGTCGGTCGGATACGGCATCGGCGTGATCCTGCTCGGTGATTCGCTTCTCGAGGGAAATATCGGTCAGGCGGTGGTGGCGGTTTGTCTGCTGGTTTCCCTGTTGCTCGGGGTGCGCCTGCTGCGCGACTACCTGCTGCGTCGAAAGCAGCGGCGGGAAGAGGGCGGCGAGGGGAGCGGCGACGAGGAACTCCTCTCGCCGCGGGAGTGAGCTCGGATACCGTCATGATCGGCGGACGGGCCCACTGCATCGCGGATCAGAAGCGTCCGCGACCGTGTTTTTTCTCCCAGTACACCAGCAGCCCGAATCCGAACGCCATCCCGCCCAGGTGCGCGAAGTGTGCGATGCCGCCCATGGTGCCCGTCATCCCCGCGAAGAGCGACAGCGCCCCGAAGATGATGACGAAGTATTTCGCCTTCATCGGAACCGGCGGGATCAGCAACATGATGGTCTGGTTGGGGAACAGGCGCGCGAACGCCATCAGGATTCCCAGGACACCTCCCGAGGCGCCGACCGTCGGATAAATGGCTCCCCCCCCCGCCGCGCCGGCGCTGACGACAACAAGCTGCACCAGGCCGGCGCCCGCAACGCAGAAGAAATAATAGATCGCGAAACGGCGGCTGCCCCACAGGTTCTCGATCTGCACCCCGAACATCCAGAGGGCGAACATATTGATCAGGATGTGGAAAAAGTCTCCGTGCAGAAAGGCGTAGGTGACCAGTTGCCAGGGGTAGAATGCGGGGACGTTCGCGCCGCCGCCCATTGGCCAAAGGGCGAACAGGAGCATGATCTGTTCCCAGGCCATGTCCTGGACCAGGTACATCACGGCGCAGGCGCCGATGAGCGAGGTGACGACGGGAGGAAAGGCTTGTGGTTGCTGGTAGGCGGACATGTTGTGTGGTGGAAAAAAATTGAAAACCGTGAGCGACGTGAACGATACGCAAGGACTGGGAATCGCAAAAAAAGAAAAAGGCGGTCAAACACAGCCGCTGCCCGGAAAAGTGAGCAAAACAACCGTCCGGCCGCCGGACAAGGCTTTTCCCGGGCCCGTCGGAGCGTTGCGAAGCGAGACGCCGGGTCGGGACCGATGGCGTCCCCGGTCGCGCACCGCTATCCTCCGGTCGATACGCCCTGGTCTTCCCGATATTCGGAGGGGGTGCGCCCGACCAATTGGCGGAACGAGCGGTTGAACTGGGAGAGTGATTTAAATCCGACCCGATAGGCGATTTCGCTCACTCGCAGATGGGGGTTGAGCAGGAAGTTCTTCGCCTTCTCCACGCGCACGCGCGTCAGGTACTCCGTGAAGGTGAGGCCGGTCGCTTTCTTGAACAACTTGCAAAAGTAAAACGTGCTCGTGTTCAGCATCTTGGCGACGTCTTTTGAGGTGATGTCGTCGGCCTGGTGTTCTTCGATGATGTTGCGGGCGCGCCGCATCACCGGATTCTCGCGGGTTTCGGAGGCGATTTCCAATTGGTGCCCGACCACGGAAAGGTGTTCGGCGAAGATGTGTAGGATGCGTACGAACGCCTCGTATTGTTCCCGGTCGAGAATCCGGGAGTTGAAGTAGGCTTCGCGAAGGTCTTTCAGGTCGGCCTGCACGCCCCATTCGATCAGGGTCCGGGTGACCCGGTTGAATCCGGCGTCGTCCGGTTCGGTGAAGAAGACCTGGCCGGTTTGGAGCAGGCCGATGAGATCGTCGCCCAGCCGGATCGGCACGGCCGTGTCGCAGAGGCCGGCGAAGCAGCTGAGTGTTACGGGACCATTTTCGGACTGATCGGAGAGGCGCTTTTGCACTTCCAGGCAGGCCGAGCATGACTTGCTGGAAGTCGCCATCAGGGAGCAGAAGGGATTTTCCCGCACGCCGAACCGGTGCGGCAGGCCCCAGGATTGTGCGGACGTCACCGCAAGGGGCAACCCGGTGCCCGCTTCGAAGGCCTTCTTGTAGTCCTGGTAGATGCGGGAAGCCGTCAGCTTCTCCAAAAAGAGTCTCTGCCTTCGCTCCATAGCGTCTATGAAAGCTAGACGCATTTGTAACTCAGCGCAATAGTAAGCCATAGGAAAACGCGGCCCGCACGTGGGCCGCCATTTTCGCACTATCCTCGATTCGCCGGAAAACGGCTACGCACGGCCTGTCGAACGCTGTGCAGGGGTTGGCCGGCCTCCGTGGCCGGGATTTGGAGGCCGGAGGGAATACGGCTCGGTGAAGGCGGTGGATCGATGTAGCTTAGGCTTCCAGCCTGAGTCAACACGCTGGAAGCGTGTTTCCGTGGGCCCAACCGAGACATTCAGGCTGGATGCGCGGCGGGGGCCGAAAGGGAAATCTTATGGGCTTTGTGCGCCCGC
>SLOW01000101.1 GCA_007132315.1 Opitutales bacterium | reverse complement strand
GCCTCGGACGGATTCCGAACAAGACCAATCCCGCGACGCTGCAATGGACCTCGCCGTTCTCTCCTTCCACCAGGAAGTAATAATAGGCGCCGTGCAGGTTGCCGGGGAGTCGTGTTTCCCAGGTGAGTCCGTCGGCCTCCAGGTTGAGGGCGTGACGTTCGCCCGCTTCCGCTTCCGGTGTCTCGACTTGCTCCAGGTAAACGGCGGTCGCGCGCGGCGCGAACAGTCGGAAGACGGTTTCACCGTTCTCCACGATCGCGCCGAGGGGGCGGTCCGTGGTGAGGTCGTAAAAGGACAGACCGGGAATGATCGGCACTTCCGTTTTCCCCGCGGACGAGGCGAGCGCGATGGTGTGGGATTGGTCGAGGCCGCGTCCGTTCTCGACGTCGAACAGGAACACATGGCCGCCGCCGCGCCAGGGTTCGCACAGGTAGTTGAGGTTGCCGGCCTCGTCTGCGGCGACGTTGAGCGCGGCGGCCAGGGGCCGCAGCCAGTGCCATTCGGCGGAAACGAAACGGAAGGGGAAGGCGTCGTCACCCAGTTTGGCGGCCGTTACCTCACGTTCCCAGATCGGGTTTCCATCCGAGGTTTCGCCCGGCTTGAGGGTCCAGGGTTCCTGGTCTCCGCCCCGGCCCCAATCGTTGAACGGTCCCACCACCCGCACCGGCGTGCGTTCGAAGTCGAGATGCGGGTGGCGGAAAGCTTCCTGACAGAAAACCAGCGTGTCCTTGTCGCGGCGGTGATAGCCGTGGAAGCGTCCGAAGAAATCGGGCGGAGCCGGGCGGACGTCGCGAAATTGGAGTTTCCCGGACGGGGCCACCGGTTCGGGTAAGCGATCGCCGGTCCAATCCCGGTCGAGAAAAACACAACCGCGGCCGGGGTGTATCCAGAAGGCGTGTTTGATATGCGGTTCGGCTTCGCTCATCATCAAGGTACACGAATGTCAGGGCGAGCTCCGGATGACCAGAATCAAAGTGCTCAAAATCGATTTGGGCTCGATGGACCGGTGTTCGGCGGGCGGGGTGGAGAAAAAAACGTAAAACGCACGAGCGGCGATTCTTGGAAGCCGCGGCGCGGGGCGATGGCTTGCAATCGGGAAGCGTGTGGTCCATATTGCGGACTTTTATGAGTGACGCCATCCGATCCGCTCCCGTCAGTCATTCCCGGGAAATTCTCCTGCGGCTGAAAGCGAACATCGCCCACTATATCAAGGGAAAAGACGACGTGATCGACCGGGTGCTGATCTGCATGGTCGCATCGGGACACCTCCTGATCGAGGATTTGCCGGGAGTCGGCAAGACCACGCTGGCCTATTGCCTGGCGCGATCCATAGACGCCCGGTTTTCGCGAATTCAGTTCACGAGCGACCTGTTGCCTGCGGACGTGATCGGCGTGTCGGTTTACGACGAGGACACCCGAAGCTTCAATTTCAAGAAGGGACCGGTTTTCGCCAACATCGTGCTGGCGGATGAAATCAATCGGACCACGCCGAAAACCCAGTCGAGTCTGCTGGAGGTGATGGATCGTGGCAAAGTCTCGGTGGACGGCGAGACCCACGCGGTGGGAAGTCCGTTCATGGTGTTCGCCACCCAGAACCCGGTCGATTACGGCGGTACCTTTCCGCTGCCGGAGAGCCAGCTGGACCGTTTTCTCATGCGGATTCAGATGGGTTACCCCGGCGAGGAGGAGGAGCTCGATGTGCTCCGAAATTCGTTCCTGAATTACGACGACATCACCATGGACACCGTGGTGGACAGCCGTGACATCATCGAACTGCAGGCGCGCGCCTTGAGCGTTTACGTCGAGGACTCCGTGCTGGAGTATATGATCCGGATCGTCACGGCGACGCGCACGGAAACGGAGTTCAAAGCGGGCGTGAGCACTCGCGGGTGCCTGTCGCTGAAGCTCGCCAGCCAGGCGCGCGCGTTGTATCACGGACGCGATTTTGTGCTGCCGGAAGACGTCCAGACGATGGTGGATTCGGTGCTGTGCCACCGTTTGCAGCTGAGGCGTCAAAGTCCTGATCCTCTGGAAGAACGACGGATTTCGCGCGAGATCCTCCGGTCGATCATGGATTCGATCCCGGAGCCCGCATGAAGGCACGGAGCGGGTAGAAGAAGGAATAAGACACGGGGGATGGGCAAACGAACGGGCAACATCAATTCGTCCTGGGAGGGTGCTGGAGCTCCGCCGGCGCACCCGCCCCTCTGGTGGAGGCGTTTGAAGGATTTGGTGGTCCCTCCCCGGAGTCAGCGATTCCTGCCGACGGTGACCGGTTATCTGCTGATCGCGGTGTCGGTGGCATTGTGTATCGCCGCTTACAATACGGGCAGCAACATTCTCTTTATTTCGCTCTCGCTGATCCTGGCGGCGCTCCTCCTGAGCGGAGCGTTGTCGTGGATCAATTTTCGCGAAGTCTGCTGGCGGCTGCATGCGGACCCGCCTTTTCGGGCCGGGGAGCGGTGTACGGTGCTGGTGGAAGTGGTCAACGGGAAACGCTTCCTGCCCTCGTACTCGTTCTGGTTCAAGATCCGTGCCGCCGGCAGCCGGGAACAGGGACACCTGTTCCTCGAGCGCCGCCTCGACCCCGGCGCGGCCGATGTGCTGAAATGGTTTTTCACTCCCGCCAACCGGGGGTTGGAAAAAGTAACTCTGAGCGGAGCGGTTTCCGAGTTTCCCTTTGGCTTTCTTCGCAAGTCGTTGGGGAGGCGGCTGACGCTCGAATTGTTGGTTTGGCCGAATCGGATATTGTACGAGCCGCGCGAGTCCGCCCGCTCCCGCGAAATTTCAGTGACAGGAAGCTCCGCCTGGCGGGTCGGGCAGGGGGAGGATTTGGTCAACCTTCGCGATTATCACCAGGGGGACTCTCAACGGTTGATTCACTGGAAGGCTAGCGCCCGCATGCGGCGTCTTCAGGTCAGGCAGTTCGCTGCGGAAAACCAGTCGGGTTATTTCTTAATCGTGCAGACGTCCCGGAAAATGTGGCGGGAGGAGGAACGGTTCGAACGGTTGTGCCGGTTCGTATTTTCTCTGGCCGAAGATCTGTTTCAGGAAAACCGGATCCTCGGGGCCGCCATCGACGACCGGCCGGCGATTTACCTTCAGCGGTATGTTGACCTGGCGTCGTTTTTCGATCAATTGGCCACATTGCGAATGTCCGACCGCGATCGGCACGTGGAGCTGCCATTGAAGGACAACCTGGTCACTTTTGAGCCTTATGGGGGAAGCGGAATCCATGCCTGTAGCGGAGGTGAGAGCATTGCCTCAGCTTAATCGCGTCGAACTGCACCAGGCTAATTTTTTCCTGGGTGCCGTGCTCGCGCTCCTGTCGCTGATTCCGGTGGTGCATCTCGAAATCGGGGTGATCGGGCACTGCGCGCTGACGATCGCCCTGATTTCGACCGTTCTGGTTTTTCCCCGCCTTCGCCTGTTTGTGCCGCCGGAACTGTGGCGCGGCGTACCCCTATTCCTGGTTCTGACCTTTCTCCTCGATCTGGCCCTGTTCGCTGGCTTGGGGAATTTCCTGGACGCGTTGATTCGGCTCAACGTTCTGCTGGTGGGCTACCGGGCCGTGGCCTTCCGGCGCCGACGGGAAGATCCCCAGTTGATACTTCTCTGCCTGTTCCTGGTGATCATCGTGGCGGCGACGACGGTTTCCGTGCTCTTTTTCTTGCAGATCGTGGCCTTTGCCGCCTTGTCGATGGTGCTGCTGTTCAATGCCAACCTCCTCGGGAACACGGCGCGGCGGGAATCTCCGGAGGAAATTTGGATGGGCTTTTCGTGGCGGCATTTTCTGATGCGCCTCGGGGAATGTCTGCACCTGCGCCTCTTCGGCATGGCGCTGGGGCTGTTCCTGTTCATTCTTTCGCTGTCGGCGGCGATCTTTCTTCTGATTCCACGCCTCGACTTGGAGAGCCGGTTCGGTTTCCTCGGCATGCGGCAAGCGGCTGGTGTAGCCGGATTCAACGAGCAAGTCGGTTTGCGCGATATCACCAACATCCTGAACGACCACCGGACGGCCTTGCGGATCGACCCGCCGTCGCGGCGGGC
>SLOW01000168.1 GCA_007132315.1 Opitutales bacterium | reverse complement strand
GGGCCGGCCGCGCCGGTGAGTTATTGACAGAAACGCCGGAAACCATCGGCGATGTGGATACGTTCTGGGTGGAAGGCCTGCCGGACAGTCTCGACCTCGATTCCGCATCGGGAGAAATTTCGGGAACCCCCGAAACTCCGGGTGTCCATCCTCTCATCCTCTATGCCTGGGGGCCCGCAGGCGAGGCCATGCCGGTTCCGCTGGACCTGGTCGTTCGCGCGGCCGAGGGAACGCCGGAGATTCTCACCCCGGCGGAACTCGAAGCGCGGGTTGACGCCCCGTTCTCGCAGGTTCTCGAAGCGACCGCCTCGCCGGAAGCATTCCGAGTGCACGACCTTCCGGAAGGCCTGTATTTGAACGAAGACACGTCGACTTTCGCCGGCACGCCCGCGGTTTCCGGAATCTTTTCGGTACGTATCCAGGCGATGAATGCGTACGGATGGGGAAAGGAAAAGGCGATTATCATCGACGTCAAAGGACGGCCGGGAACGGTCGATGCCGTGACCGACGATCTGCCGGGAATTGTCAAAGCCGGGGATGCCGTCGAATGGCAGCTAACCTCCGCCGACGCGGACGCCCAGTACACGGCGCGCGGTCTACCCGACGGACTCGCGCTGGATGCCTCGACTGGCACGATTTCCGGAACGGCGGGAGAACCGGGATTGTATCTGGTCTCGGTGAAAGCGATCAACGCGAGCGGCGAAGGAAGTGAAACGCAAATCGCCCTGCGCGTGGGGGGACCCGCGTTGTTCTGGCTGGCCGATCATTTTGGTGAGGAAGCCGTACGGAACACCTCCTCTCTGGAAAGCCTCTGGCTGGGCGATCCCGACGGCGACGGTCACAACAACCTCCTCGAATACGGCCTGGGCGGCGATCCCCATTCCCCCGGAACGGCAACGCCGCCGGAACTCGCGGTGGACCCGGACACCAACGAGCTGGTATTGATCGTTTGGCGCTCGGAGGCAGCCACCGACACCGAGATCCAAGTGGAATTCTCGCCGAATCCCGGCGACGGTTCCTGGCAGGACGCCGGGGATCCGGATGAAAGCGTTCTCATCGGCAACCTGCGCAAGGAAACGTATCGCAACCTCCCGAAAGCGGCCCCCCAAGGTTTCTACCGCCTGCGGGTACGGGTGGAGTGAGCGTGCGGTCTCATTTCAGGGATAGACGATGACAATCGGCTCAATGCGATTTAAACCCACGGAAATACAACCCAATGAAAACAACCTATAAATACACACTGCTCAAGAATCTCGTCGCCGCCATTGCGGCGACCGTCCTAACCGCCTCCCTCGCAGCCGACGAACCGCGCGTGTTCACCGTCGATAACACCGGCGGCCCGCACGCGGACTTCACCGACCTCCAGGAGGCGATGGACGCCGCCGAGGACGGGGACATCTTTCACGTGCTCGGCTCGCCGATCCACTACGGCGGCATCACGGTGACCCGGCAAGTGCATCTCTTCGGGCCGGGCTACAATCTGGCCCGGGTGCATGAGGAGGGGTATCAGAATTTCCACGAAGCAACGCTTGGACAAGTGGATTTCACCGCGAGAGAAGAGGAAGTCGGAGACACGACCGTGACCTTCTCTTCTGCAAATTCGTCGATTTCCGGACTCAGGACCGGAAGAATCACTATCCGAACGAGTGATGTTACCGTGCAACACAACTATGTGACGGGCGGACCTATTCGGAGCGAAACCATATCGGTGGATGGCGTGGTCTTTCGCGCGCACCGGGCTCATGTCAGGCAGAACTTCGTCACCGGTTTAATGGCTGGTACCGGCGGCATACAGCTCGACGATGCCAACGCCCTCGGGTCCATGATCCTCAACAACATCACACGGAACGAAATCCTGGCCAACAACGCCGTGGTTCGGAACAATATCACCGGGCGGACTTCCCGGTTTCAAAACTCCACGGTCGAAAACAACATTATCAACGCCCTGAGCGTCAGCACCAGGGAAAGCCAGTTGAACAATAACTTGTTCTTTCAGGAGCGGCCCGATGACAACGACTTTTTGGCCGAAAACTTCGTTGCCGACAATCAATGGAACGTCGACGAGAGCCTGGTCTTTACGGAAACCGGCGCCTTCGACGAACAGTACGAACTCGCTGAAAACAGTCCTGGACGGGAAGCCGGGGTCGGCGGCGTCGATGTCGGACCGTTCGACGGTCCTTTTCCGTACGAAATTTCCGGCGTACCCTCGTTGCCGCGCGTGAAAATCATGGCCCCGGGACCGTTCCTGGTCTCGCCCAACAGCGATCTGACGATCCCTGTAAAAATCAAAGTGGATTGAGTTCCCATAAAGAAAGCCATTTGCATCCTTCTCTCCGCCTTTTTCCCGGGCCTCGCGCCTTTGACCGCCACCGGCGCGACGATCGAACGCGTCGAATATTTCGTCGGCGAAGACCCGGGACACGGCAATGCCACGGAGTTGCCGATTCCCGAAGGCCAATCCTCCGTCGAAGCCGAACTGGTTTTTCCGCCCGGCAGCCTTCCGGACGCGCCGCGCTCGCAGATCACCATCCGGGCGCTGGACAGCGAAGGAAACTGGACTCCTCCGCGGCATGTGACCGCGACCAACCCGTTTCGGCCGGACGACTCCGAGCGCACGATCGCGGGCACCGCGTTCTTTTTTCCGGAGGATTCCGAAGCGCCGGAGGGCACGCCGCTGACGATTCCCTCCGGCGAAACGGTCGCCGATGCCGAAATCGAACTGCCGTTCGATACGTTGCCGGACGAAGCTTTCGCGGTGGGTTGGGCACAGGCCGAGGATTCGGATGGATTCCGCGGACCGCCCGTTCCGTTTCTCGTGACCGCCCCGCCGCCCGATCGGTTCGCCGGACGGGAGATTGCCGAGGTCGGCGCCTGGCATTATTCGATACTCGACGGCGGCGACGTCGTTGCGATGGGAACGTCGGGCGCGGTCGATGATCTTGTCGCGGGTTTCGATTTTCGGGAACTGGAGACCGGCGAAGCGTACACGCTCATCGTGAAGCCCGTGGCGGACAACGGCCTCCCCATTCTTGCCCCCGCGGCGGATATCGACGCGATTCGTGACTTCGAGTGGTGGCAACGATTGCATTTCAACGAAGAGGAACGCGGAGACGAGGAAATCTCCGGTCCGAATGCCGATCCGGACGGCAGCGGGACCACCAACTTCGAGCGCTTTGTCGGTGGAAGCGCTCCCGGCGAAACATTCGGCGGACTCCAAAGCGGATTCGAACTCGTCACCGAAGACACGGCAACCCGTCCGCTCGTTACGCTCGATCGCAGTCGTCTCGCGGCGTCAACCACGCTTATCCTGGAAGTCTCGGAGAACCTGCAGAGCTGGGAGGAAGCGCCCGCGTACAGCATCGACACACGAGCGGTCGACGAGACAACGGACCGGCTCGAAATTCGACCGGAGAACGGGGAGGAGCCGAATTCGGATAAGCGGTTCTACCGGGTTCGCGTCCTCGAATAAAAAACCGTGCGTCCCGAGCTTCGCTCAAAGAAAGAGAAAGCGGCAGTCCTACGAAAACCGCGGGTCATGAGCCGGCCCGTCCTGGTGGACAGCTCGTGGTATGTATCGCGTTGCCGCGATGGTCGCGATCCGTTGCTCGAACTGGCGTTGTTTGCCGAGACACGCGACATCGCGACCTGCGGCCTCGTCTGCGCCGAAGTCGGCCGGAGCGTTCGGGACACCCGTTTTCTCGCCCGTTTCCGTAGAGCCTGGTCCGAAATGTTGTACATCCCCTCCACATGGGAACGCTGGAATGCCACACTCGATATCGCCTGGTCGCTCGACCGGAAGGGGCTCGTTTTACCCATCCAGGACGTGCACATCGCCGCCTGCGCCCTTCACATCGGCGCCGCCGTCCTGACCACAGACACCCATTTCCAGAAGATCCCGGGACTGGTGACTGTTGAGCGGCTTGTGTAAGCAACACAATACAGCTCCATCGTAGCGAGGATTGAAGCAGGGAGCCTTTCGTTCAATCCCGACGGACTCTTAAATCTTGGGAAACGTCAGCCCGAAACGCCGGCAAAGTGCGGGGACCGAGTCGAAATCCATAT
>SLOW01000311.1 GCA_007132315.1 Opitutales bacterium | reverse complement strand
TGGTGCGCCGGCACGGGTGTTTTTCCTTTTGACTCGACGCATCCTGTGTTTAAATAGGGATTCTTTTCCACGGACCGTACGTAAGTTCAAATGCCAGAAGCAGCTTTATCATCTCTGAAACCGCAAATTCAAAAACAGGTGGACATTGCCCGCCTGGCTCTCGAACGCGAGAACTACGAGTACGCCATCAAGATTTGCTTGAGCGTCCTCGAACGGCACCCCGAATGCCTCGCGGTGAGGAAGCTTCTGCGGGCGTCGCAGAAAAAGCTGTTCGCGACGAAGAATCGCTTCATGGCCAAGACCATCGGGGGACTCTCTTCGGCTCCGTTTATGATTTCGGGCACCGCCCAGGTGAAAAAGAATCCGGGCAAGGCGATGAATGCGGCGGAAAAAATGCTGAGCCGGGATCCGACCAATGGCTCCGCGCTCAAGCTTTTGGCCGACGCCGCCAAATCGCACGATCTGCCCGCAACGCGTGTGTTCGCGCTGGAGGAAATTCGTGAGATTCAGCCCGACAATATCAAGACCCTCCTCGAAATCGGGGAGGCTTACATTGCCGCGGGTCAGCCGGATGAAGCCCTTGAAGCCGCCGAGCGGATCCTCCGGTTGAAGCCCGGGAACGAAGCGGGTCAGGCGTTGATCAAATCCGCCTCCGTGGCCCAGTCCATGAAGCGGGGCAAATGGGACGAGCAAGGTTCGTACCGCGAGAAGTTGCGCGACGAGAACCAGGCGATTGCGCTGGAACAGGAGGCCAAGGTCGTCAGTTCCGAGGAGGCGAGCAAGAATGTGATCGACGAGGCCCTGGAGAAAGTCAAAGCGGAGCCGGAAAATCTCAACCACTACCGCACGCTGATCAAGCAGTACGAGAAGGTCGGCAATTTCGAGGAGGCGATCCGCTGGGTCGATGAGGCCCGCAAGACCTCCGCCGGTTCCGCGGACTCCAATCTGGAGAAGCTTCGGTCGAACTTGAAAACCGGCGGGCTGGAACAGGAAATCGCGGCGAAGGCCAAGGCCATCAAGGACAATCCCGAGCAGAAGGAGGAGCTTCAGGCCGAGCTCGACAAGCTTCAGGCCGAGCTCGACGTGCTCAAGCTCGAGGAAACCCGCTCCCTGGTTGAACGTTACCCGAACGATTATGCGAACCGGTTCGAATTCGGCCGGTTGTTGTTCAAGAAGGGTGAGCTCGACGCCGCCATTGAGCAGTTCCAGCTGTCCCAGCGCAACGCCAAGGTTCGCGTGCCGTCGCTCATTTTCCTAGGCAACTGTTTCAAGCACAAGAAACAGTTCGATCTCGCCGTTCAGCAGTACGCCACGGTCAAGTCGGAGCTCTCCGGCATGAACGAGCAGAAAAAGGAAGTGATCTACGAACTGGCCGAGTGTTACGAGAAGATGGGCAAGACGGAAGACGCCATCGCCGAGTACAAGGCCATTTACTCCGTCGATATCGGCTACCGCGACGTCGCCGAAAAGATCAACACCTTCTACGCCGACGGCGGCGGGTCCTGACACGAGTCTGTCGTTTAAGCGCCAGCCCGAATGACACTCGGGTGTGGCGGCGGAGCGTTCGGTAAAACCGAATCGAGATCGGATCGCGTTTTTTCCTGGAGGGCGGCGCTCCCGCGCCGCCGCCGGAAAGATGTGCCTAACGTCGCGGCCGGTGCGGGCGGGATGCCGGAGTTTCCCGGCAGGATCGCCGGCACGGGCCAAAGGGGGCGTTAATCCCGGGAACTTTTCCCCGGGAATTCGGGTCGATTGATACGTAATGAATCCCGCGAGTAGGGCCTTTTCCCGCTTTTCTTCGCGTTGATTCGGTGCTATTGCTTCAGTCCGAATCTTCCGATGCCTGATCCCATACTTTTATGAATCGTACGCTTACCACCTCGCTCCGTCGTTCCCGCCGTTCGGCGTTTACCCTGTTGGAAATTCTCATCGTTCTCGCCCTGGTCGGACTCCTGGCCGGTGTCCTGATCACCAACGTGGACAAGATGTTCGGCGAAAGTCAGATCGATATCGCCCAGCACCAGGTCAACCAGTCGTTCCGGGCTCCCCTCACTTCTTACCGGATGCACATGGGCAGCTACCCGACGACCGAGGAAGGCCTCGAAGCGCTGGTGCGCGCTCCCGAAGGACGCGGCGACCGCTGGCGCGGTCCTTACCTGGACGCCAACCAGGTGCCCCGCGATCCGTGGGGCAACGAGTACCAGTACCGCTATCCCGGCGAGCATAACGAAGGCGGATACGACCTCTGGTCCTACGGTCCCGACGGTGTGGACAGCGACAGAAACATCGGCAACTGGTGAGGATTTCGCCTGCGGCGAACTCCTGATCGGGACTTCTGGACAGGACAACCTCAGGCAATGAAGCATTCGCGCTTTGGGGAGAGATCTCTTCCGGACGATCAGCTATTGGAGTGCGGCGCTCCGCGCCGCCTTTTCCTGCGAGAGTTGGATTGGCGGGCGAGTTCACCGGATGGTTCCGGTCGGCGATTTTCCGCCGCCCGCGCCCGCAACGGGTTCACCCTCATCGAGATTCTGCTGGTCATCGCCGTGATCGCCCTGTTGTCGTCGCTGTTTGTCACCGGGGTGGCGGTGCTCGCCGCCCGGGACGAAGGCACGCTGGACGAGGTCTTCGAGCAGGCCGTGCGCGAGGCCCGCTGGCTGGCTCTCGACGGCGAGCGCCCGGTGGTCCTGGGCTTCGACGAGGACAAGAACGCCTTTGTCCTCAGCCGCGAGGCGGGCGGCGAAGCCATGAGGGAATTTCCGGTCGATTCCGCCGCCTCCATTCGTTTTCTCAAGCAGCGCCCCCGGACGAGTTACGTCCTGATCCGCGGCGAACTCGTTCAGACCGAGCCGGTGGAATCCGTGACCTTCTTTCCCGACGGCAGCAGCACGCCCTTCACCATCGAGTTGGGGTACGCCGGCGACCGTTGGAGCTACCCGATCGATCCCTGGACCGGCGCCCCCCTGCCCCGTAGGCCGCCTCCGTGAGGAGCGGGAACCCGAACGGGCGGACTCGACTTGCGCAAAGCGTCGTCCTTGCCTTCCGGCCGCGCTCTGCGCGCCATCGGAGAGTCGGAAGAAAGCGCTGTCAAAGTCCCGAACAGAGGCTTTGCAGGCAGATCGGGCCATTGTCACCGGTCCGTTTCGGCCCGGTGAAATCTGCTCCCAGCCCTTTGTCTGGGCGCTTTTCAGGATGGTCCCCCGCCCTTCCGAGCCCCGAAATACATTTCGATAAAATCTGTCGGAAAAAGCTTGCCCGTCCTCCCGCGGCGGCGTACATTAATGAAAAGTTCGTAAAACTCCGCCGTGCCTCAGGATGAAATTCAAGATAATTTTATCTCTCTCCCAACCAGCCGCCAGCCAAATCCAACGCATTCCTCCGCGGCCGTTTTTGTCGACTATTATAGCGAAAAAACCGATCCTCAGGTGCCACCGGTTCCCGGTGGTGGTCTAATGAGAGTTGGAGGGATAAGCCCGAATGAAATTTTTATGGATTTTCGAGGATTTTGCCGCTTGACATGAACCAGCCGATCTCTGTAAACCTAAACTCACGAATCGATAGGATTCAAACTAACCCCCTAATCAGGAAGGAAAACTATGAAAATAAAAGCTAGCTTACTCGCAGGATTGATCGCCTCAGCTCCTTTTGCGTTCGCGCAGGATGTCGAGGTCGCGACCGATCCCGTGGGATACGTATCGGTCGATCTCGTCGCCGCCTCTGACACTCGAATTTCCGTTCCGATGCACCGCGCACCGGTCTTCCAGGGGATTCCCGCGAGCGTGAACGGCAACAGCATCCATTTCGCCGAAGGCACGGGCATCCAACCCGAAGCTCCGGCTTATTTCGTTGCGGTCCGCAACGGTGACCTCGCCGGCCTCCGCGCCACGGTCGTCAGCGTCGAAAACGACGGCGACACCTTGGTCCTCGAAGACGGTGTCGATCTCAGCGGCCTGTTGCTGGTTGGCGAGTATCTGACGCTCGGACAAATCAATGCCGGTATACGACCGACCGAGGTAGCCAGCCACAATGCCGCGTACTGAGCCACCGGCAAATGGGTCGAGGACATTGGCA
>SLOW01000175.1 GCA_007132315.1 Opitutales bacterium | reverse complement strand
TTTCCCGCACCTTCTTTTTCTGTCAGAATCGTTTCTCCGCGATCTCCGTAAAACCCGACCGCCGAGGCCGATATCAAGACCGTAGGGCGCGTTTCCATCGACACCAGGGTCCGGACGAGCAGTTCGGTGCTTCGCGTCCGGCTCTCGCGAATACGCTGCTTCTTGGAGGCCGACCATCGGCCCTCGGCGATATTCTCCCCGGCCAGGTGGATGACGGCGGAAACTCCCAGGAGTTTGTTCGCTTCAATGACACCTCCATCCGGATCCCAGGATACGCTGTTCATTCCCTCGCCTGACTTGCGCGACAAGGCCACAACCTCAGCTTCTCCGTGTTCCAGCCGATGAGCCAGCGCACGTCCGACCATACCCGTCGCTCCGGTTATCAAAACTCTATCAAGCGTTTTCGATTGGTTTTCGAGCTGATTCGACATGCAATCATTTTGCCTTATTTCACCATCCGGGTCAAACGGAGGGCCAACGCGCTGTCGTAAAATATGTGGCAACACTGGGAGCTCCTCCGGATGAGGTAACGTCTCGTTGGAACGGCTCGTTTCCCAATCGGTTCCAACAAGACCCGGAGCCCGCTTCAATCCGGTCGCCAAAATTGGCAAACAGGCTGGCCGCGACCTTTCCCGAGGGTTTTGAAACAGTGCCACCCCGAAACCTTCAACGCTCGTTGGCCCGGGGTCTCCACGATGGCGACGGGATCCGAGGCAACCTCGACAATACCCGGGAGGAAACGACCCAATTCGACCAGAAAATCGTCGGGCACTCCGTATGGCGGATCGGCGAAAACCAGACTCGCCCTCTCAGAGTCCGTCGGTCGCCAGGACAGGGCGTCCCGCGTAGCGATTCTCATGACTTCTCCCGGATTGCCGAGGCTCTTTCCCACCGCCGCCAGATTTCGTCGCAGGGCTTGTATCGCATGTCTGTCCCGCTCGATAAAAACGCCGCCGGCGGCTCCCCGGCTGATGGCTTCGAGTCCGTAAGCCCCGGTACCGGCAAACAAGTCGATAAACCGTGCCCCAACGACGCGTTCGCCCAGGCTGGAGAAAACCGCTTCACGCATCCGGTCGGTGGCGGGACGGACCGTCGATCCCCGCGGAACAGTCAGGGAAATACCTTTAGCTCGCCCCCCGGTTATCCGCATACCGCCCTCGCTTTCGCCTGGATTCTCACTTAGACCATTAGAATCAACTTGATCCGGAGGGAGCAATCACGGCTTTCTCATTCTCACTACAAGGTGGAGAATCTATCTGCAATAACATATCCCATTCTATATCCGTACCCTATGGCATCCATATTCCATAAAAATCGGTCTGCCAAGACTCCCGGCCACCACCTTCACGGAAATTGTTAATCTTCGCTGAATTTCAGCTTAACATCTTTCCCAAAACCACCTAGAACCCTACTCCATTCATGGTACTTGAAAGCACCGACAAGTCTGTTTCGGAAAGTGATCTCAACCGCTGGGACCGCGATCACAGTTGGCATCCGTTTTCGCAGATGGAGGAATACCTCGGTTTTCCACCGATCCATATCGAATCGGGCCGGGGCTGTTGGCTGACGGACACGGAAGGCCGACATTACCTCGACGCCACCGCATCCATCTGGACAAATGTCCACGGTCACAACGACGTGGACCTGCACGCGGCGATCAGGCAACAATTGGACAAGGTGGCTCACTCCACCATGCTCGGACTCAGTCACCCGGTCGGCACCCGCCTCGCCCGCAAGCTCGTTGAGTTGGCCCCCGGCGATCTAAACCGGGCTTTTTTCAGCGACACCGGAGCGAATGCCGTGGAAATCGCCCTGAAGATGTCGCTTCAGTACTGGCAGCTCCAGAAACGGCCCCAGAAAACCCGGATCATCGGACTGCGCGATTCCTACCACGGGGACACGGTGGCTACGATGGCCGTGGGCGATTCCCAAACCTTTCACCGGCGGTTTCGTCCGTGGTTCTTTGACACCATCAAATGCCCCCGCCCGGACTGCGAGGAATGGAACGGTCAACTCCGCCACGCCGACGCCAGATGGAGTCTCCACATTCTGGGAAAACTCCTCGAGAAACAATCCGGCAAAGTGGCGGCGGTGATTCTCGAACCCTCGGTGATGGGGGCGGCGGGCATGCACCTGCACCCGCCCGGCTTTCTCAAACAGGCCGCCGAGCTCTGTCGCTGCCATTCGGTTCATCTGATCCTCGATGAAATCTTTGTCGGCTTCGGGCGAACCGGGCCGATGCTGGTGTGTGCGAGCGAAGGCGTCACCCCGGACTTCCTTTGCCTGGCCAAAGGCCTGAGCGCCGGTTACCTGCCCCTGGCGGCGACACTTGTACGGGAGGACATCTACCAAACCTTTCTCGGCCCCTTCGAGAGTTTCCGGGCATTCTTCCACGGGCACACGTTCACCGGCAATCCACTCGGCGCGGCGGTATCACTGGCCAGTATTCAAAAACTGGAACCGATGATCTCCTCCGGAGCGATCGCCGCCAAAACCCGGCGTTTCGGTCAGTGCATCGCGGAACGCTTCGAAAACCACCCGAATGCCTCCGCCATTCGGCAACGGGGCCTCTGCGCGGCCATCGACCTGGTCGCCGAACGCGATCCGCCGAACCCCTTTCCGGTTCCGGACCGTTTCGGCATCCAAGTCATGCTGCACGCGCGCCGCCACGGCCTGCTGTTGCGGCCGATCCACGACACACTGCTGCTGGTCCCGCCCCTGTCGATTTCCGAAGAGGAAATCGACACCCTGATCGACCGAACCGCCGAAGCCCTGGACGCGGCTTTGACAGAACGCGCCCAACGCCCCTGACCCTTTCTTCCACGAACGAAACGCAATCCACACAAGTCTTATGAAACCGTCCACCGATCAACTCGACGAAATCCGCGAAATCTACAACCTGCCGCTGACCACGTTGATTTTCCGCGCCCAGCATATACACCAGCGATTCCAGGATCCGGCGGGGGTCCAGCTCTGCACGCTGCAATCGATCAAGACCGGGAAATGTCCGGAAAACTGCACCTATTGCCCGCAATCCGCCCACTACGACACCCCCGTTGAGGCCGAACCGTTAATGGATATCGAGGATATCGTTGGCAAGGCGAAGGAAGCAAAAGCGGGAGGCGCTTCCCGATTCTGTATGGGCGCCGCGTGGCGCGACGTCCGCGACGGCCCGCAGTTCGACTTAGTGCTGAAAACCGTGAACGAAGTTTCGTCGCTCGGTCTGGAAGTGTGCTGCACGATGGGGATGCTGCGCGAGGACCAGGCAGTCAAACTGAAGGAAGCCGGCTGCGCCGTGTACAATCACAACCTGGACACCTCCCGCGAATATTACCCGGAGATCATCACCACCCGAACCTACGACGACCGTCTCAACACCCTGCAGAATGTCCGCAGTGCCGGTCTCGAAGTGTGCGCGGGCGGGATCCTCGGCATGGGAGAAACCGTGGAGGACCGGGTGAAACTCCTGGCCGAACTGGCCGCCCTGGATCCGCAGCCGGAATCCGTTCCCATCAACGCACTCGTTCCGGTTCCGGGAACGCCGTTGGAGAACGCCGACCCGGTTACCTCGTTCGAGTTCGTCCGCACCGTCGCCACGGCGCGCATTCTCATGCCCGGAAGTATCGTCCGCCTGTCCGCCGGGCGCCTCGAAATGAACGAAGAAACCCAGGCCCTCTGTTTCCTCGCCGGCGCCAACAGCATCTTCCTGGGAGACAAACTGCTCACCACACCCAATCCCGAACAGTCGGACGATTTCCAGCTCCTGGCCAAGCTTGGGCTGCACCCGCTCGACCCGGAAGAGGCGCGCCGGTTTCACAGAGCGAACAGGGGCAGCGAACCGGCCGCTGTCTCGTAATCAACGCCCCATCCGGGGCCATGACGCCCATTGTTCATGCGTACATTGCTCATTGGCGGAAGCGACACCGGAATCGGCAAGACCCGGGTCGCGGCCGCGCTCGCGGCCCTGTTGCCGAATCCGGATGAAACCGTGCAGGTCGTTAAAGCGGTGGAAACCGGGATCGCCGGTAACGCGCCGGGAGACGCGGCCGCGGTTTGCGAGTTCGCAAGGCAAGCCGGCATCAACCCGGAAACACA
>SLOW01000098.1 GCA_007132315.1 Opitutales bacterium | reverse complement strand
TGAGTAGTTAGTTTCGAGGCCGGGTGTTCGCTCCGTCTGGCGACGAGCCGGGGCGCGCGACTGTCGCGGGTCTCGAAATTCGTTCATTTGACAGGCGGAGAGGAAAGTCCGGACACCACAGGGCAGGGCTCCTCGGGAAACCGGGGGCGCCGCGTCTCAAAGGCGCGGTGACGGAAAGTGTCACAGAGAACAGACCGCCGTCCCATGATTCGAGATTTCAAATTTGAAATCCTCGATCCGTGGGACGGCAAGGGTGAAAGGGTGGGGTAAGAGCCCACCGCCCCGGGAGCGATCCGCGGGGGACAGGACAAACCCAGCCCGGTGCAAGATCAAACAGGGAACGCGGCGGCCCGCCGAAACGTTCCGGGTGGATCGCATCCCGCGAATTCGCGGGAATTCCGCATTCCGGGATAGATGAATGAACACCCATCCGCTTCCGGCGGAGGACAGAATCCGGCTTACAGGCCTCGAAACTAACTCATTTTCCCTCGGTTTTTCAGCGAAATCGCGAAAAACCTCTTGACGGAAGCGCCGGTTCGTCGCTTCCTTGAACTTTTTAATCCATGGCCAACACCAAGTCAGCAGTCAAATACGTGCGCAAGACCGAGCGCCGCACCGATCACAACCGGGGTGTCAAGAGTCGCCTGAAGTCGCTTGCGCGCAATGTGAAGAAGGCCGAAGCGGCGGGAAACAAGGAAGAAGCCGGAAAAATCGCCCGCGAATTTGTTTCCTCTCTTGACAAAGCCGCGAAACGTGGCATTATTCATGCGAACGTAGCAAAACGGCACAAAACAGCGTGTTCTCACCTGATTTTTGGATCGTAAAACAATTTCCTCCTCCCATCCTACTGAACCCTCCTGCGCCGAATGGCGCGGAGGGTTTTTTTTGTGCTTATGTCGATGAGTAACGAATTTGTCAGTTTTCCCGAAGGTGAACTGGGCGAACGATCGCATCGCCTGACCGTTCTGGCGCGTGGCGGGGACTGGTATGCCCTGGAAAAACCCGCCGGCGTGGCCGCGGTGCGCGATGCTCGCGGCGGGAAGCGCAGCCTGGTGGAATCCCTCGCGAGCGGGATCGAGAGCGGCCGGGCCCAATTTCGGCGAGCCGGGATCGAAGCCGCCCATGCGGTGGCTTATCCGGACCCGGACGTGTCGGGAGTCTTCCTCGCCGCCGGAACCCAGTCAGCCCGAACCCTGATGCGCAACGCGATGGGGGCTGCGGCGTACACTTTTATCTACCGGTTGGTCACCCCCGGCGAAACGGATGCCGGGGAGTTCGTGTGCGATTTGCCCCTGGTGCGCCCGGACAAGGCTCGCCGGATGCAGGTATCCCACGCGGCGGGAAAGAAAACGGTTACCCGCTTTCGCGCGATCGGCCGCTCCGGCCGGTACTTCCTCTGGGAGACCGAATCCCATTACAACCGTCAGGATCAGGTCCGGTTGCACGCGTTCGAGAGTGGTCTTCCGGTCGTGGGCGACGGACTGTACGCGGGTTCCGGTCCGGTCTTTCTGTCCTCCTGGAAGCGCAACTATCGCCCCAAAGGCAAGGAACGCCCCCTGTATTCCCATCCCTGCCTCCACCTGGCCCGGATCCGCTTCCCGGATCCCGCCACCGGCGACCCCGCTGAGGTTGCGTGCCCCCTGCCGTCCCGGCTCAACGCGTTTCTGGCCCAGGCCGAACGCTACAGTTGATCCCAACGAACCCCGGCTGGTGGACGTCACCGTGTTCCGCGATCCTGAAGAGCGGGTGCTCCGGCTGAAGCGTATGGAGTCGTGAGTCCCGCCGGTGCGGAGGTTTTGCCAAGGCATGCCGGGCGCGAAGGGCCGGATTCTGTTTTGATGGGGCTCGAAACGACCATGAGCCAGAAAAACGACCGAGCCGCCTGGATTAGCGGGGGGCGTATTCCTTGCAGCCAGCCGCCCGTGCGACGGACGCCGCACCCGTTGCGTTTTGTGCTTTTGGGAGCTCCCGGGGTGGGCAAGGGCACTCAGGCGGAGTTGCTGAGCGCGCGTTACGGGGTGTGCCAGCTTTCCACCGGCGATGTGTTCCGTGCGGCGAAACAGTTGGAGGCCAAGGGTCAGGCGTCGCCCGCTCTCGCCCAGGCGCTGGAATTCATGCGCCGGGGGGACCTGGTTCCGGACGAGATCGTGCTGGAGATGGTCCGCGAACGGACGACCTGCTTCCAGTGTGGCGGCGGAATTATGCTCGACGGGTTTCCCCGGACCGTCGCCCAGGCCGAGGCGCTCTCGGAAATCCTGAATTCACGGAACCTGCCTCTTACGGCGGTACTCAATTACGAACTGCCGATCGAGCAGGTCGTCGCCCGGATCAGCGGCCGGCGTGTATGCCCGGGCTGCCGGGCGGTGTTCCATGTCACCGCCCAACCGCCAAGCCGCGAAGGTGTGTGCGACCACTGCGGGGAGGCCCTGATTCAGCGCGAAGACGACCGGCCGGAATCGGTGCGGGTGCGGATGGAGCAGTACGAGACAAGCACCAAGCCCCTGATCGAGTACTACGGCGAACGCGGGCTGCTCGTTTCGGTCGAAGCCGCGGGCACGCCCGAAGAAATCTTCGAGCGTACCCGGGAAAAGCTTCAAAGCCGGATCCCCGCGGAGATCTGACTCGGAACGGTTGCCTTATGCTTCGGCCGGGGCGGGTTCCTTCTTGGTCTTTGCGGTTTTCGGATCGTATCCGAGATTGGGCGCCAGCCATTTTTCGACCCAGGCGGTATCGACGCCTTTGCGTTTGGCGTAGTCTTCGACTTGGTCGCGGCCGATTTTGCCGAGTCCGAAATAACGCGATTCCGGATGCCCGAAGTACAGTCCGGAGACCGAACTGCCAGGGTACATGGCGAAGTTCTCGGTGAGTTCCACGCCGGCGTTCTTCTCGGCCTCCAGCAGATCGAACAAGATGCGCTTTTCGGTGTGGTCCGGGCAGGCCGGGTAGCCGGGGGCGGGTCGGATGCCGCGGTATTTCTCGCGGATGAGGTCGTCGTGGGACAGATTCTCGTCCTTGCCGAAACCCCATTCGTCCCGCATTTGCTTGTGGATGTACTCGGCACAGGCCTCGGCGAAACGGTCTCCCAGTGCCTTGATGAGGATCGAGTTGTAATCGTCGTTCTTGTCCTCGAAGGTCTTGGCAAAGGTCTCCACTTCCGGTCCGGCCGTGACGGCGAAGCCGCCGACGTAATCGATGCGGCCCGAATCCTTCGGTGCGACGAAGTCGGCCAGGGCGAAGTTGGGTCGCTTGCCGCGGTCCGACTGCTGCCGGAGCGTATGGAAGGTGGTGACCACTTGGCTCCGATCTTCGTCGGAATAAAGCTCGATGTCGTCACCGATGCTGTTGGCCGGGTAGAATCCGACCACCGCCTTGGCGCGGAATTTCTTTTCTTTGACGATCGTGTCGAGCATCTTCTTGGCGTCGTTGAATAGCTCGGTCGCCTGGGTGCCGACCACCTCGTCCTCCAGGATCTGCGGGTAGCGTCCGCTGAGCTCCCAGGCTTGGAAGAAGGGGGTCCAGTCGAAGTAGTCCTCGACCAGTGTTTCCAGCGGGATGTCGTCGAAGGTGCGGATGCCGGTGAAGGACGGTTTGTCGATGGTGGTGTTGTCCCAATCGATCGGGACTGCGTTTGTCCGGGCGTCTTCGATGGAGACCAGTTTCCGGTCCTTCTGCTGGCCGGCGTGACGCTCCCGCTGCTTGTCGTGTTCGGCGTTGATCTCGGCGATGTAGTCGTCGCGCCCCTTGTCGCTCAGGAGCTTGCTGACAACGCCGGTGACCCGCGAGGCGTCGAGGACGTGCACGACAGGGTGCTCATAGGCCGGGTCGATCTTGACCGCGGTATGGGCCTTGCTGGTGGTGGCGCCGCCGATCAGAAGAGGAACCTCGAAGCCTTCGCGTTGCATTTCGGAGGCGACGTGCACCATCTCGTCGAGCGACGGCGTGATCAGGCCGCTGAGGCCGATGATGTCGGCCTTTTCCTCTTTGGCGCGTTCGAGAATCTTTTCGCTCGGAACCATCACGCCCATATCGACCACGTCGTAGTTGTTGCAGGCGAGCACGACAGCAACGATATTCTTGCCGATGTCGTGGACGTCGCCCTTGA
>SLOW01000292.1 GCA_007132315.1 Opitutales bacterium | reverse complement strand
TAATCAGGCCTGCCCTGCTGGGGCCACATACGGCATGGGTAACGTAGCCATTGGTAAACACAACGCCATTGGCGGCGATCCGGTCGAGGTTGGGCGTGGGAATGTCCTCGCACCCGTTAAAACCCACATCTGCGTAACCCTGATCATCGGTAAGGATGATGACCACGTTTGGTTTTTCCGGCTCATCTTGTTCCTGTGTTTCTGCACCAGAAAATTGGCACAGGATGGCTGGTGGTATTGTGGCTAAAATGCTTCTAATGATGTGCTTTTCCATAATGATTTAAACTTTTCATTCGGCCGGCGATCTCCTCCGCCCATCCGGCCGACGCCATCGAACGTCCCAGGGCGACCGCGCCCACTGTTTTTATCTTCGTTTCAAACTGCGGTGACCCACCTGTGTTCGTGCGTTTAGTGACCTGATCTTCCCCTTTTCCAATGCCAGGAGCATCCTAGCAGAGTCACGCCGGTCTTGAGCGGTAAATTCATCGCAATAATGCGGAATTTTGTCCAGGGAACACCTCCCCGAACGCGTCGGATCCTTTTGGTGAAGGACACGGATGGGGACGGTACGCGGCCGATACCTCGGACGGGGTTCGAGACCGACAAGGTCTTCTGAGCCCATAAAAAATCTCCCTGCAGGCCGGTTTAAGCGAAAACGAGACAATATTCAGGGTTATTGAGACGATTTCAGGGCCGTGGCGTCCAGGAAATTCGGTATCTTCCCATTCTATGTCCGGAACCCGGAACCTCGCCTAAGGGTCTGGATTTAACCTCCAGGAAATAAATAGATGAAAAAAACACTCCCGACTCTCCCAGCACTGAATACATTCCGGAAGTGGCGGAAGATCTCATTGACTGGTCTCGCCTTTTTCGCTACATTGCCTTTCTGGGCGGTCCTTTCATGCGCTGGAGGCACCCTGCTAGAGACGAGCTTCGATTCTCTGCCCACGACCTCGATTTCAGCCGCCGAACTCAATGATGCGACCCACCGAGGGACATGGACCCTGAACACCGATCGAGGTGCCACTTTCAGCATTGAGGATGACGGCTACCGGAAGGCACTGCTGATGGATGACAACACCGGTGATAACCGCGCCACGATCAAATTCGCGTCGATTGCCCTCGAATCCCCGGAGAATTTCGAAGCGGATGCGGTCGTTTGGAAATTCAGAACGGCAACGCGCCGAACCGGAGTCGGCAAGGCACTCCGATACGATTTCTTTGCTGAAAATTCGATCATTGCCTCAATCGAATGGTCAAATGATGGGAGCCTGTCCCTTAACACTGTGAGCGAGAACTCTGACTTTACTTTCCTGTTTCCCTGGAACTCGCAAAGTGGAGCGGTTCGGGACGTAACTGTTACTTTTCTGGGAAGCATGGTTGGAGTCAATTTCAACGGGGTCTCCCTTGTCACCGGAATTTCGGACGATGTCTCCTCCGTCCAGGGAATGCGGGTTTACAGCTCCGGGACCAACCAACCAAATTCCCACGGTCGTGGAGTTTTCATCGACGACATCACCGTGAATCATATACCCGAGTCAACCATCATCATGTCCCACGCACAGCTGCGCGACTTTCGCTATAATCCGAGCGACGGCAGCGCCGAGGTGACCATTGAAGGTGCCCCGATGACGCTTTACAAGCTGGTCGCAACGACCGACCTCGACTTCGTCAATCCGGATCAGAATCCGCTGCCGCTAACCGGTTCCACGGTTGGTGCCCTGTTCGGCGACACCGTACGTACCGACGGAAAAAGTACCGCCACCGTTCAGTTTAATTTCGGCACCGACCCCTCTAATTTTATACGTGCCCAAACCCTGGGTCCGGTCACGATTGAGAGGGAGATCCTGGTGGACGTTCACGATGTATTGTCCGATGTCGAACGAAAACCGGGAGGCTTTGTGAGTTCCTGGTTGTTGGACTCCGACATCCACAGGCCCCGCTCTGTCTCGATGGTCGATGTTTACAAACAACTTGGCGTCCAGTCCCTTCGATTTCCGTTTGGTCATCTGTCCAATAATTACCTCTGGACGACCCCTCCCTACAACCAGGCGATTCGTGGTTTGACCCCGCGGGTAGCGACCATGGAAAGAGCACCGGGTCAGTGGGAATGGGCTGTAAATCCGGATGGGACATTTCGCCAGGATCTCGATTTCGATGAATTCGTTGAACAATGTCGTGAGGCTGGGGTGGAACCGATCGTGGTGATTAACGTGATGTCCCACAAATATCCGGACGGACCGAGCCTTGACGAACTTCGTGAAGCTGCCGTTGAGTGGGTGCGATACGCGAATATAACCCGTGATTACAACGTTAAATATTGGCAACTTGGGAACGAACAGGATCACCATAGCAACCTCATGTCGCTTGAGGAATACACCACCATCTACGGAGACTTCACCGAGGCTATGCGGGAGGTGGATCCAACCATCCGGACAGGACTCGCTGTCATTCGAAACCGGGGCTGGACCCGAACCATTATCGAGGCGTTTCCAGAGCGGGTTGATTTCGTAGGCAGCCATCAATACCAATGGAATGATTGGAATGTCTCAGACTGGCGGGACCTGACTATGCCCCTGATAACTAACGTCATAGGAATCCAAACTGAGGTTCAGAATTCCCCGCGGCCCGATGCAGAGATAATGATCACCGAATTCAGTTCGCGTGGAAGTTGGTTTGATGGAAGTGGGGAGTTGGACATGATGCGAACGCTTTGCCTTGCCGAGATGTTGCTCCATCTGGCGACCTTGGAGAACGTTGTCTACGCCCACTTTTGGACAACTCACAGTCCATGGCAGGGCGAAGATTCCGATGGAGGCCTTGCCAGTGCATTGACACAGGATAACGAAATCAAACCCACCGCTGAGGTTATTGGGATAGTCAATAACAGCCTCGGGAACAAAATGATCCGCGCTGATCGTATCAGCGGCTTGGTACGGACGTTCGCTTCCTATGCTGAGGAAGAGGGCCGGGTTATTCTGTACCTGATCAACAAGGGTGATTCCCCAGTGGTGGCCCGTTTGCGCCTGAATGATTTTACGCCTCAGCGGGTTGTGACCCGGCTTGTGTATTCCGGGGAGAGTTACGACGACCTGAGGCCGACCAAGACTATGGATAACAATGCCTCCCTTGAAAACAACCAGGTAACTACCTTGCTGCCGGGCGTATCGTTAATTGTCTTGACAATCGAGTGATCCGGCATGAATCGGACCGGGATTTCCCCATGAAAGTGCGGCTTTCAGAAATTGATAAGAAATCGCTTTTCACGCGGCGCGAGTTTCCGCTCGTTGGAACCGGTCTGAAGGAGCGTTTTCATGGAGGAAGCGGACGGAACGGTCAAGCCCTGTCACATTCCTGCTTCAGCGTGGGATTAAAGCGGGGGCGAAACCCTGCGATTGAGTGTGAAACCGCGCGGCGAGCTTTTTCGGGGACATAGCGCCCCTGCCGCGAGCGCTCATTCGTTCGCGCAGCCCATCACCGGTTCGGTTGCGTAGTCGGGGAAAGGGTCATCGCGGCAGGGTTCGACGACGCATTCGCCGGAGTCGGGCGGCGCCCTGGCCGGGGTAACGCGCACGCCCTGCTCCCGGAGCCCCAGGTGGCGCAGGATGCGCTCGATCACCTCGCGCTCGTCGGGCGGCACGCGGCGGCTGCGGTACACGTTGAACCCGGAATGGACCCAGCCGCGGAGCATGTTCGCCCGCTCCGGCGGCAGGAGGCCCTTGTCCACGAGAAAGCTGCTGGCCCACTACGAGGGCACTCCCTTGCATCTGGACATTCGCTCGGTGCTGGATAGGATCACCGAGTCGTTGGAAGGCGACATCACCATCGCGCCGGATTGGCTCAGCGAGCACTTCGGTGTCCTGTCTGAGGATCGGGTGCGCATCGACCCCGAGATATGGGAGCAACTGGCTGGCTTCATTGAACGCCGCGAGATAATCCGGGCCACCTGCCAGAGCTTCGACGGGCGTATCGCCGATTATGAACTGCACCCATTCCATCTACCCTGAATGCTACTCGGTTAAGGTCGGAGCGGACGCTCTTATCAGCGTTAGTCCCTTGTTTCTGAAATCTTGCGCGTTTCGCGCAAGATTTTCCAAAAGGTGTTCCCTTCGTAGCGCGCCGCTT
>SLOW01000081.1 GCA_007132315.1 Opitutales bacterium | reverse complement strand
CCATGACCATCCAATGGCACACGGAGGGAGATACCGGCACCGCGTCGGTCCAGCACGGTCCGTTGGGGAGCGACGATATGACCACGACCGCGGCGGACAGTGAACCGATGGTGTTTTCCGATCGAATCGTGCACACCGCCGAGATCACCGGCCTGGAGCCGGAATCGGAGCACCGCTTTCGTCTGAGCAATATCGTCGAGGGCGTTCACAGTCCGTTCTACAAGTTTCGCACGATGCCGGAAACCGCTCATCGCCCGATCCGGATGGTGGTCGGCGGGGATGTCCTGCACCGGGAGGAATGGATGGAGCAGGTCAATCGCCAGGCGATGCGCTTCGATCCCGATTTCATCGCCTGGGGAGGCGATCTGGCGTATTCCGACGGGCGCGAGGACCGCGTGGAGCGTGAGTACACGTTTTTCCGGGTGATGCGGGACACCCTGATCGCCGACGACGGGCGTGTGGTTCCCGTACTGATGGGGATCGGCAACCACGAGATCCGCGGCGGGTATTACTGGGGACACGACCGCGGCAGGGACGCCTACGAGGATACGGATGAATTCCGCGAGGAGATCGCTCCCTACTATTACAACCTGTTCGCCTTTCCCGGCCACCCGGGGTATGACACGCTCGATTTCGGCGATTACATGAGCCTCGTCTTCCTCGATTCCGATCATTCGGGTCCCGTTGAAGGCACGCAAACCGAGTGGCTCGGCGAAGTGCTTGCCGAACGGCAGGATTTCACCCACATCTTTCCGATCTATCACGTGCCCGCCTATCCGTCGGTGCGCAGTTTCGACGGAGGCGTCAGCCGGCGGATCCGCGAGCACTGGCAGCCGCTGTTTGAAGAGTACGGGGTCCGCATGGCCTTCGAACACCACGACCACGCCTACAAACGCACCGTCCCGATCCGGGGCGAAGCCGAACACGAAGACGGCATCGTTTACATCGGCGACGGCGCCTGGGGGGTCGGCGAACGCGCCGTCCACGACGCCCGCGAAACCTGGTACCTCGAACGCAGCGAATCCATTCGCCACCTGATCCTGGTCTCCCTTCAGGACGATGCCATCGACGTCAAAATGATCAACCGCGAAGGCATGCTGATCGACCACTACATCCCGCCCAAACGGTAACGGGGAAATCGAAATACACTCGGTAAGGCGCTGGATCGAGAGTAGCTTAGGCTTCCAGCCTGAGGAAACACGCTGGCCTGCGACGAGCTCAGTCGAGTCGCTGAGCTCGTCGAAGTCCGAGTCGAAGCGTGTTTTTCTTTGAGCTTAACCAAGTGCTATTTCGGCTAAATTCATTCTTTCCTCGGTTGTAGGAGCGGGTTTATCCCGCGATTTCCCCGTAGGAGCCTCCCGCCGTGCGGAAGCGCGATAAAACCTCGATAGAAACACGCAATTGGTTTACCCTATTCTGCGATGATTGGTAACCTTGCGAGTCCATGTTAGACCGTCCAGTACCGGAATGAACACGGCCGGGAGATTTCGCGGATGCCTGCTGGGCCTGGCGGTGGGTGACGCCGTGGGCACGACGGTGGAGTTCCATCGCCGAGGCACGTTCGAGCCCGTGAACGACATGGTTGGCGGGGGTCCGTTCGGACTCGCACCCGGTCAGTGGACTGATGACACATCGATGGCGCTTTGTCTGGCCACGAGTCTCGTTGAACGGGGCGAGTTCGATGTCCGGGATCAAATGGATCGTTACTGTCGTTGGGCAGACGCGGGATACCTGAGCAGTACCGGGCGTTGCTTCGACATCGGGAATACTGTTGCGGGGGCGCTTAGCAGGTATCAGCGCGACGGAAATCCGTACGCGGGATCCACCGATCCGAACACGGCTGGCAATGGGTGTATCATGAGACTCGCTCCGGTTGTTATGCATTTCTTTCCGGATATTGATGCGGTCGAACACTTCGCGGGCAACAGTTCGCGCACTACGCATGGGGCGAAGGAGTGTATTGACGCCTGTCGACTCTTCGGAAGAATTATTTGCCGCGCCCTTATCGAACGCTCCAGGGACGATGTCCTCCTGAAAGATGCCGAGTCGTTCACTTCGGGCGAACGAATCTCGGCGATTGCGCGCGGATCCTACCTGAAGAAGCCGGAGGAGGCCATTCGGGGGTCAGGCTATGTGGTCGAGAGTCTGGAGGCGGCGTTGTGGGCTTTCGCGGATACAGAGACCTTCGAAGGCGCCATTCTGAAGGCGGCAAACCTGGGCGACGACGCGGACACAACGGCGGCAGTCTGCGGTCAGGTGGCGGGCGCATACTACGGTGAGGGCCGGATCCCCAGGCACTGGCTGGAACGTCTGGCGATGCGGTCGGAGATCACGAGACTCGCAGATCAGCTTTACGGCAGGAGTCAAGGAGCGGTCTAACAACAGAATGGAACGAAGCATCGTTTCTTCCGGGGTGCGGCATGATGCGTAGATCCGGGCGGGCCGGGACTTCGACGCACTCAAGCCTTGGGTAATACCGGCCGGGATGTTCGTGAAGACAAGTACCGAGGAACGAGGCTTGATCCCATGGGAGCCTTTTTCACGTCGTTGCTTCGCCTCCGGACAGGTTGACCCAGGCCTTAAAACCTCCGAACCTTCTACGCGAACGATCGAATCCGTGAGAATTCCCGGAGTGTACTTCGGAATCGCCGAACCTGTAATGACGCGCACACACATCCAAATACCGACCCTGGTCCGCATAAAATCGGGGGCCCTCGGCCGTTTGGGAATCTACGCCCGCCGCCATGAAATCGATCGGGTCGTCGTCGCACACAGTTCCGGCCTTCCGCCTGAGCTCCTCAAGTGCCTGTCCGACGGGCTTGATGCCGAAGACGTATCCATCCTGCGCCGTCGGCCCGTGCCCGAGGCATCCTTTGAACAGGCCCGGGAACTGCTTTCGGAAATTCCGCCCGGCACCGGAGCCGTGGTGGGTTTCGGTGGCGGCAAGGCTCTGGATGTGGCGAAGTACATCGCCTTCCTGAGCGGCTTGCCTTACCTGTCGGTCCCAACCTCACTCTCCAACGACGGCATTTGCAGTCCGCAATCCAGTCTTACCCTGGAGGGGCGTCGACAGTCTCTGCCCTCGGCCATGCCCTTCGGTATTGTGATCGATACCCAAGTCTGCCTCGCCGCACCCGAAATTCTGTGGTTTTCGGGAATTGGTGACCTCGTCGCCAAGCTCACGGCCACTTTCGACTGGAAGCTCGCGTTTCATGAATCAGGTACTCCGGTTGATGACTTCGCGGCGCTTCTCTCCGACGCCACCGTTTTTCAATTCATCGCACGGCCGGTTCGCGATCTCCAGGGCATGCAGCTTCTCGGGACTGCCCTGATGCTCAATGGTGTCGCCATGGGGGTTTGCGGGTCCTCGCGTCCGGCCAGCGGCAGCGAGCACCTGATATCGCACGCCCTGGATGCTTTGGCAGGTCCACCCCGGCTCCACGGCCTGCAAGTGGGGATTGCGGCGTATTTGGTCAGCCTGCTGCAAAAGCAATCCTCCGAGACTATTGCCTCACTGTTCGAAAAGACCGGTTTTTGGCGCGCCGTGGAGGCGGCGCCCTTCCGCCGCGCTGACTGGAGGGAAGCCCTAGTCCGCGCCCCGCACATCAAAGAAAACTATTACACCGTCCTGTCCTCCCGGGATTGCCTCCCGGAAGCGGAGAAGCATCTCCGCAATGATCCTTTCCTCAGTAAATGTATTCTGGAGTAGCGTTCGAAGTGAAGCTCCAGCGTTCGCACCGATGGAGTCACCGTGCCACGCGGATCAGGAAAGGAAATTCCAACACGACTCGCGCGTTGGTGCGCGTGTTTCGATCACTCCCGTCGCTCCCACTCTCGACCCGCGGCGTCTTATTCCGGGTGTCGCGAATACGCCGCCAGGGCGTGCATCACCTCCCGGAACGGTGCTTCCGCTTGGGAACCGAAGAGCGGGTGGCGGGTGAGCTTTGCGGCGACGGTTCGAGGCGAGGTGAGACCGCAGAGAAAACGCGCCGTCTGGCGGGGAGCTGCAAGCGCCTCCGGATGTTCGTTCAGGAGCGCGGCAAGCTGGTCGCTGTCGATCGCAACCGGTGGACGCGCTTTCCCGGTCGTTTTTTGCACCGGCACCTCCCCCAGGCAGCGATCACAGTGACCGCAGGTCCGATCGAAGTT
>SLOW01000358.1 GCA_007132315.1 Opitutales bacterium | reverse complement strand
GATTCTGCGCACCTTTCGCGATGTGTTTCCGGAGCCCCATTTGTTTTTAAACGGATTCCGCTCCGATACCGCCGCCCTGGCCCTTGTCGGCTTACGCGACGGCGGGGCGCCCGATTGGGACGCGGTGGGAAGGCGTGCTCGCGCGGTACGGGATTCGGGTAACGTAGCGGATGCCCTGATACGTTGGCCCGAGGGAATCGGATTGTTGTATCTGGGCCCGGCAGAGCCTGCCGCAGCCGGTCCCGTGCATACGTTGAGCAACATGCATGTTGAACTGATCGCCGGTCGCGAGCGGGTGACCGGCGAACCGGCGAAAAAATTTCTGACGGGTGAGCGATTGCAGGAAGCGGTGCGCCGGTTGAGCAGACCTTCTTCCGGAACGTCTCGCGGCGTCGGACCGGAATTCGCTGAAGCCCTGGATCTGCTGATCGAACGCGATGTCTTGCGGCGCCGGGGGGAGCGTCTCCCGGAGGAAACCCGCCGCCGGTTGCAGGCGATTCTGCCGACGGTCCTGCTGGAGGATCCGGAAGCCGACCCGGCGGCCTGGCCGAGCCGGTAGGGAACGCGGGCATCCTGTCCAAACGGGCCCCGAAGCGCCGCCCACCAAAAGTCTTTTCATTTCGCTCAAGACCTCGGACATACACGGGACATCATCCAAACCTCGACATGAAGCAGCGGGAAAGCCAGCGACGACCGTCATCCTTCGGGCAACCAACCAATGGCTCCGCGGTTGGCTCCAACCTGTATTCATCAGTCATCCGCGGTTGAACTCTCGGTTAAACCGGCTCCACCTGCGTTTCGGACGGTCTCGGCCGAGGGCGCTCCGGCGAGGGGTAGCGTGAAGAAAAAGGTGGCGCCATCATCCTGCCGGCTTTCCGCCCAGACGTGGCCACCGTGGAGTTGTACGATGTGTTTGACGATGCTGAGGCCGAGACCGGTGCCACCTTTCTCGCGGGAGCGGCCTTTGTCCACCCGGTAGAACCGTTCGAAAATCCGCGGCAGGTCCTGGGCGGCAATGCCCACGCCTTGATCGCGGATCCAGACTGTGACATGGCCGTTCTCAAGCCGGGCGCCGATTTCGATGAGGAGCCTTTCGCCGCAATACTTAATGGCGTTGTCGATGAGATTTTCCAGCACCTGGTTCAACCGGGCACTGTCACCGAGGACCGGAATGTCTTCGTCGGGAATCCGCAACCGGAGCCGTTCCGTATCGAGGAGACCGGCGTCGTGGTAGTTGGCGGCGGTTTCCCGAATCAGGTTCGCGAGGTCGAGGCGTGTGTCGGGAGCTTGTTCCCGGCCTTGTTCCAGGCGGGAAAGGGTCAACAGATCCTCCAACAGGGCATGCAGTCGATCGGCGTGTTTCTGGATCGTGCGGAGGAACTTCTCCCGGTCGCGTTCTTTGACCTCGGTTCCGCCGTCCACCAGCGTTTCCACATAGCCTTTGATCATGCTCAAGGGGGTGCGCAGCTCGTGGGAGACGTTGGCCACGAAATCCTTGCGCATGGATTCGAGCTGTTTGAGGCGGGTGATGTCGTGCAGGACGAACAGCATCGATCCGGGATCGTCCTCGTTGAAGTCTGGAATGAGCGAACAAGTGGCTTCGGCCCAGATGATTTTACCCGGCATTCGGAATTCGATTTCGCGCAGGGCGGCTCCGTCTTCCCGACGGGCTTCGGCAATGTAAGACAGGAAGGCGGAGCTGGGAAACACAGCTTCAACGCGCTGGCCCGCGATCTTGCCGGAAGCCGGGAACAACTCCCGCAGAGCGTCGTTGGCCAGGACGATGCGGTTGTCGGCGTCCAGAATCAGTACCGCTTCCCGGATGCTCTCCAATGTCGCCTGGAGTTGTCCGACCTGGGTCGCGCGTTCGGAACGGACGTGTTTCAGCTCGTCGATCAGCGCGTTGACCTGCAGGCGAAAACGGTTCCAGAAGCCGTTGCGGTAGAGGCCGGCTTCCCGCGAGCGCAGGAGCGCCTGGTCGTTGGCGACGGCCTGGGACAGGTGCCTGATGAAGCGGCGTTGGACTCCCAGACGCCACAGAGCGACAGCCAGTGCAAGCGCGAGAATGATGACCAGGGAACTTCCCATCGGCTGGACCCTACCAGAAACCGGCCTGGCGTACAAACGTACACGAGGGCCGTGGGGGTTGGGTTAATGAGATCAACCTCGGGTCGCAGGGGTCTGGTCCATCACCCGGTAACCGACGCCGCGCACGGTGTCGATGATGGCGGCTTCGTCGCCCAGTTTTTCGCGTATGCGGCGAATATGGGTGTCCACCGTGCGGGTTTCCATTTCTTCGTCGTAATTCCAGACGTTGGTGAGCAGTTGTTCGCGGCTTTGGACCCGGCCCTTGCGCTCGACCAACAGGCTCAACAACCGGAATTCGGTGGCCGTCAGTTCGACCGGTCGTCCGGCCACGGTCACCTCGTGTCGTTCGGCGTCGATCACCACGTTACCCGCTTCCCAACGGGCGGCGGGTTCCCGGGTACCTTTGGCCGTGCGGCGGAGGAATCCCTGCACCCGCAGCACGAGTTCGCGGGGACTGAAGGGTTTGCAGATGTAGTCGTCGGCCCCGGCTTCGAGGCCGGTGATGCGATCCGGTTCCTCGGTTTTGGCCGTGAGGAAAAAGACCGGGGTGTCGCGCAGGCTCTGGTCCGCCCGCATCAAACGGCAAAGCTGCACGCCGTTCAGATCGGGCATCATGATATCGAGAATCACAATATCCGGCTGGAATCGCCGGCACTCCTCCAGCACCCGGTTCGGGTCGTTAAGCGTTTGCACCCGGTAACCCTTGGCTACGAGGTGGTAGTTCACCAGTTCGGTGACGTCCTCCTCGTCGTCCGCCACCAGAATCTTGAATTGTTTGTCTGCTGTCATCATCCCGAAACCGGCGGGTCGTGGAACTCCATCCACCCAATTTGGGATCCATTATACCATAGAATCGGAAGCAATGTGTTACAAATGCGTTACGTCCCTAATCCGGCGGAGCCGGTACCAAAATGGTATCTGGACGGCGGCGCTCCCGCGTCGCCGCGTGGTCCGGTGTTCCGGCCACAAAGGATCCCGGAGCGAAAGCACCTGCTGTTGTTCCGGGAAAAGACGTTTCATCCGAACGAACAGGTGGCTCTGCGTCCGGCGAGCTGTGTTCTTTCCTGAACGATCCCTTGCTCCCGCTGGTACGGGATCGTTCAGGCTGTTCGCCCGCCATGGGCCGGCAGGTGGGGGGCGAGCGGATGGACCACAAATCATACACGGTTTGTCCGCCTGGTGCTGAAAAAGATGGAGAAGAAAAACACCGAGGTGATTTACCTGCGCGGCAATCACGATGACATCCTCGGTCGGTTTCTGCCGCTGAGCTTCGTGAACCTGCAAGTGGTGGAGGAATACGTGCACAAGGCGGACAAAGGCGACTACCTGGTCGTGCACGGCGATGTTTTCGACGCCGTCACCATGAACTACGTCATCCTCGCGCACATCGGAGATATCGGCTATAAGTGGCTCATGCGCCTAAACCGGTTGTACAACCGTTGGCGGGCGTGGCGCGGCAAAGATTATTTTTCTCTGAGCCGATACGTCAAAGGACCCGTGAAGAGCGCGGTCAGTTCTGTTTCACGCTACGAGGAGCAGATCGCGAAACTGGCGCGCAAAAAGGAGTGCTCCGGCGTTATTTGCGGCCACATTCACACGCCGGCCGACAAGATGATCGAGGATATCCACTACCTGAACTCGGGTGATTGGGTGGAGTCGTTGACCGCCCTGGTGGAACACATCGACGGGACGTTTGAGATCCTTGAGGACTCGGAGTTCCGTCGCCGTTTGGAGGCTTTGCACGGCGCCGGAAACGCGCCGAAAAAGCATACCGGCTCGGATCCGGAACACGCGGCCGCGGAAGAGGGCGACCACGCTTTCTCCCGGAATGGCGGCGGACAGGGCCGATCGTTTCCGGCCGCAAGGCGTACGGACGACCCAGCGTGGAAACCCCGTTTCCGGGCGGACTTGCGTTGAGCGGATGAGGTTCGCCGAAGGTATCCGGCCTTTTTCTCCTTTGTCACACAAACGCCATCAATCTGTAACAAACGCCGATTAGGTTGGGGATGTCTCGAAACGAGGCGAAAACACTAACGCAAGAAACGAAATCAATATGTACAGGAAAACCATTCAGTTCATCGCTCCGCTAAGCGGTCTCATCGCCCTGGGAGG
>SLOW01000126.1 GCA_007132315.1 Opitutales bacterium | reverse complement strand
TCTGGTCGCGGAGCACCGCCGCCCGTTCAAATTCCAGATTGCGCGCCGCTTCCAGCATTTCTTCCTCCAGCGCGGCCAACACCCGGCCGACGTCCTGGTCATCGCTTCCCTCGCTGACAGCCAGCGCGTCCTTGTCCACCTGATCGTCGTAGCGGTGCAGACTGGCCTGATCGCCGCGCTTGACTCCCCGCGGCGTAATGCCGTGCTCGCGGTTGTAGGCGAGCTGCTTTTCGCGGCGGGCACCGACGGTATCCAGGGTACGCTGGATGGAGCCGGTGATGACGTCCGCGTAGAAGATGACCCGCCCCTTCTCGTGCCGCGCCGCCCGTCCGGCGGTCTGGATCAAACTGGTTTCACTTCGGAGAAACCCCTCCTTGTCCGCATCCAGGATAGCCACCACGGCGACCTCCGGCAGGTCGATACCCTCGCGCAACAGGTTGACGCCGATGAGGACGTCGAATTCGCCGCGCCGCAGGTTTCGCAGGATTTCGACCCGTTCGATGGCGTCGATGTCCGAATGCAGGTACTCCACCCGGACATCCGAGTCGCGCAGGTAGGTCGCGATATCCTCGGACGTGCGTTTGGTCAGAGCGGTTACCAGAACCCGCTCGCCCGCGCTCGCGGCCTGGCGGACCTCGCCGATCAGGTCCTCCACCTGTCCCCGGGTCGGGCGGATTTCGATGGGCGGATCCACCAATCCGGTGGGGCGGATAACCTGCTCCACGAACACCGATGAGTGGGCCAACTCGTAGCGACCCGGAGTCGCGGACACGAACACCACCTGCCGGGCCAGACTCTCGAACTCGGCATAGTCCAACGGCCGGTTGTCGAGCGCCGACGGCAGGCGAAACCCGTGATCCACCAGCGTTTTCTTGCGCGAGCGGTCGCCGGCGTACATGCCGCCGATCTGGGAAACCGTGGCGTGACTTTCGTCGATGAAGACCAGAAAGTCCTTCGGAAAAAAATCGATCAGACACCAGGGCCGGTCCCCTTCCCCGCGGCCCGACATGTGACGGGAATAGTTTTCTATGCCGCTGCAGAATCCCATCTCGCGGAGCATCTCCAGGTCGTATTCGGTGCGCATGCGAATGCGCTGGGCCTCAAGAAGCTGTCCGTTTCGCTCGAACTCGGCCACCCGCCGGTCGAGTTCGGTCTTGATGGCTTCGACGGCGGCGTCGAGTTTTCGTTTCGGCGTGATGAATTGGTTGGCCGGATACAAATTAAACGCATCCAGGGTGCGGACCGTTTCGCCGGTTTCCGGATCGAATTCGGCCAGGCTCTCGATTTCGTCGCCGAAAAACTCCACCCGCAACCCGGACTCCGTGTAGGCGGGCATTACGTCCACAACGTCGCCGCGCACTCGAAAGCGCCCGCGCGCCAGTTCGTAATCGTTCCGGTCGTACAGGTTCTCCACCAAACGCCCCAGGAACACGTCCCGCCCGAATTCCTCGCCCGCGCGCAGCGGAATCATCATCTCCTCAAAATCTTCCGGAGACCCCAACCCGTAAATGCAGGAGACGCTGGCGACCACGATCACATCGCGCCGGGTGATCAGGCTGCTGGTGGCCGAGATCCGCAGACGCTCGATCTCCTCGTTGATGGACGAATCCTTTTCTATGTAGGTATCGGTCTGGGGAACGTAAGCCTCCGGCTGGTAGTAGTCGTAATAACTGACAAAGTATTCGACCGCGTTGTCCGGGAAGAAGCTCTTGAACTCGGAGTACAACTGGGCGGCCAGGGTCTTGTTGTGTGAGATCACCAGAGCGGGCCGCTGGCAGCGAGCGATGACATTGGCCATGGTGAAGGTCTTGCCGGAACCGGTCACCCCCAGCAGCGTCTGGTGCCGGTTGCCGGAATCGATCGATTTCACCAACGCCTCGATGGCCTCGGGCTGATCTCCTGTGGGACGGTAATCGGATTTGAGCTGAAACGTCATAACTTCGGTGCAACACGATGCTCCGAAGGAGGCGTTTTGGCAATGGTACGGTGGCGTCGATTTCAGCGCCGGCCTCGACAATATCAACCGCCGCCCCCATGTTTTCCGCATGCCGCACAACCAATTCCACACGCGACTGAAGGATCTTCACGACAAAGCGGTCAAGAAGTTCGCCGCGGGCGAACGCAACCCGGACGCCTATTTCGACAAGAAGGAACTGACGTTTCTCTCCTCCATCGGCGCCCGGCCGATGGATCTGTACGACTTCGCCGAGGATTTCAACGGCGACGGCGAACCCGACTGGGAAACCTGCCTGCTGATCCAGACCATCCGGCGCGATTATTTCCTGATCGAACAACAGGGCCGCCCGGACGGCCCGCCGTTGCCGGAGCCGGAGTTTCCGGCCAAGGATGATGAACTCGAAGGGATTCCGTGGCTGCCGCGCCTGATTCTCAAAACCCGGTGCAAACTCCGGGGCGAGATGCCTCCGGATCTGATGTACTGTTGCGGCGGCGACCGGAATTTCTTTCGCACCCACAACATCCACCCGGCCGAGTTCCTCCATCTCGTCTGGAGAAACGAAAACGACGAACGCGCCATCGTCACCTGGGTTCTGGAACGCAGCGCCGCCCAAGGTTAGGTCCGACGGCGGCGCGGAGCGCCGCCCTCCACGGGCCGCCGGCCACGCAACCCTGCCGCGTCAGGGCCACACCCCGAGTTCCCGCAGGCGGGCGACCGCCAATTCCGACCAGCCGCGGTTGGCAGCCGGGTTGGCGGGGCTGGGATGGGGAATGGACTCGATGCGCGCGCCGGAATCTCCGAGCGTCTCGTGAAGGCGCTGTTCGGCGTACTTGCCCACGCCGATCAACCATTGCGGACGAAGCGTCTCAACCACCAGACGGAGGTGGTTGTCGCACAGCGGACGGAAGGCGTTGATCTCCTCCCGCCGCAACTTGTCGGGGGTCCGATTGCGCCCGCTCTCCTCCATAAAGACCAGTGGGCAGTAGTTGACCACAAAGTGGTCGGCGAAAAACGCTTCCGCCGCGCCGAACCGGTCCCGAAACAGTCCCCACAGGCGCCGGCCACTCACCTCGGATCGCCGGCAGGCGAACCCCTGGATCGGCCGTTTCGGATGTTCGTCGCAAGGCCGGCAAACCGGGCCGTCGATCGCCACCCAGTCGCGAACCAGGGCGACTTCGCCGAAAGGAACCCCCGTTTGCGCCATGCCCCACGGCCCCGGATTCATTCCGAGAAAAATCACCTTCTTGGGAGAACGGCCGCGCTTCTCAAGATATTGGGCATGCGCCCCCCAGGCATAGTCGAGCGGATTGTAAACATGAGTGACGGGCGGCTGAAAACGCAGTCGACCGACCCCGTCACGCAGCATTTCCGCCGCCTGAATCAGTTTCTCGGAAGTCTTGGTCACAACCGCCAGCCAACTGAAGATTCTCCCGCCTGTCAGACAAAAAAATCATCGCGTCTCCGGCACGGGTCATCTCCCGCCGGTCGAGCGCGAGACCGCGTTCAACCGCCAGGCAAGGTCTCGATCCCGAACGGGTGGCGGATTCACCCACTTCCGCCTCACCGGCGCGGAGACCACTCCAGGATGGAGACCTTTTGCGGCGGGATATCCTCCACCCCTTCGGCCTGGCCTTGACCGACGAATTGCTTGAAGAGATGCAACTCGCGGTCGCGTTCCCAGAGGCGTACGTCGTAGTTCGGCTCCCACTGCCCCACAGAGCCGCTGCTGAGATCGCGGTGACGCCATTCGCGTCGCTCGGCGTCCTCGCTGATCGCGACGGTGATACGCGAACCGCGCTCTTCGTCGCGATAAATCATGTAAACGCGGTCCTCGTCATCCAACGCCAGTTTCGGACGTGAAATCGGTATGCGCCGGGTGCCGCCGCCGGCCAGGCGGAACGGAGTTTCCCGTTCGGTCACACGGCTGGTGTGCCAGGCGTCACCGTCGTGCCAAACCAGGTGAAACTGCGGCACCTCCTCTTCTTCGGGCCGCCAATACATGGCGATCACCGGATTGCCCCGCGAATCCACCACCATGGCGCACTGGTTGATCAGGTCCCGATTCATGGGAATCTCGCGCACGACCTCGGCCTGGTCGCGGGTGATGGGCAGTTCGTACCGCCGGCCGGTCGAGGTGTACCAAGTCGCGCCCTCGTCCGGCGACATGGCGTAACAGATGTCATGATTGGTCGCGACGTTGGGCGTTTCACGCCAGATCCACGACAGGTGCCAGCGGCCTACATCGTCGATCGCCAACTGGTTGGTGTAGGCGTTGCGCTGCCCTTCACCGTCGATCAATGGATGCTGTAAAGCCGACCACGCCCGCGTCTCGACGTCGTAACGGTTGAGAAGAATGCACCCGTCCCCCGATCCGCCCTGGCGATACATAAACACAAAACCGCCGTCATCGAGGTGATAGAATTCCGGATACGTCACACGATCCTCGTTCTCGCCGGTCATGGCCAGCGGTTCGGAAAACTCGAGCGATCCTGCTTCCACGCTCCGGCGGTAAGTCAGAGGATGACCGTGGTGGTCCCAGGAAAGGTGGACGTATCCCGCACCGTCCACGGCGATGGATATGGCGTTGTGGGCGTCGCTGGTGTTGCCGACGAATCCGGCATCGTGGATTTCCCACTCGGTTTCGCCCAATGTACGACGGGCCACCATCACGCGACCGTCCTCGTCATAATAGGCGGCAACCTGTTTGTCCTCGTGGGTCGTCACCGCATGGGCGCGAAAGATCACGGCGTTGACGGAATTGCGCGCCCATCCTTCGCCGATCGGGACGTCGCGCACGGCCCTCGAACCGCCTGTGAGAATACCCTGACAGCCGGCCAGGCCGGGAATAGCGATCAGGATAGCCAGGAGATAAGTGGGATGTTTCATAGGTAAATCATTCACGGAAAACCAACTCGCGGCGCTGGAACTCGTCCGGATGAAAGGAACGCCTTTCGGCCGAGACAACCCGTACCGATCCGCCACAGACGCGAAGCAAATTCGCCGGCAATGCAACCAAACCGCATCGGCCAACGCAACCGAAATGCGTTGCCGCGGCTCAACCGGCACGGTTCACGATCGCAGGAAACGGAGTCTTGTTTCCGCCACTGGCGAACCGACCGATCAACACACGCCATTCCGAGGACGGGAGACTCTCCGCCCAAGCGGTCACCCGGCTGGATTCGTCCGAGCCCCCGGGATGACCGGGGTAACAGACCACCGCCAGCAGGCCGCGCGGCGCCAGGCATTCCAGGGCGCCGCTCAGGCCCGCCAGAGTGGTATCCGGACGGGTGGTCAACGTCTTGTCGCCGCCCGGGAGGTACCCCAGATTGAACATCACCGCGGCCACAGTGCGTTTTCGAATTTCCGGAAACACCGTCGCGAGCGACTCGTGTCCGCCCCGGCGCAACACCACGCGTTCGTCGAGCCGCTCTTCGGCCAGGCGGCGGCGGGTCGCCTCGACCGCTTCGGCCTGGACATCCACCGCGTAAACCCGTCCGGCCGCGCCGACCCTGCGGGCGAGAAAGACCGTATCGTGTCCGTTTCCGGCGGTGGCGTCAACCGCGACATCCCCCTCGCGCAAACGGGAGGCTACGAAGGTTTGCGCGACAGTGACCGCGTTGAAACGCCCGGATGAAAAGGAACCCATGAACACCGGCTCGCTTTTTTCAGGAACCCCGGGCCGCGCCGCTGTTCCCAACTGAGATGAAGGAGGATAATCCGCATTGCCCGTCACAGAGGAAATTCCAGGCGCTGATCGGCTCCGGCGGCGCCTGTGTCGCGGTCGGCATGTTGATTTCATTCACGGTTGTCGGTCTCCCGGTAGGCATACTCCTGATCCTGGTCGGCATCGTGCTCCTGGCAATCAGTCCGTTGTTCAAAGCCAGGCACCTGATCAAGCGGAACGACGGCGGGCGCTGATCCCAGACCACCGGCTGGAGCGATTCGATCACGGGACGCTCGCCGACGGCAAGCCCTGAAACCACCTCAACAACGGCCCCACCGCCCGTCAATCGACCTTGGCCGGAATTCCGCGTATGATCCGGAAGGCGAGACGGAAACAAAACGCCTCTCGAACGTTGATATCCCAGAAACTGGATTGACGTCGTCATTGAATACCTCCTTGAATACCCGGCGAAACCTCGCGCCATCCCGGCGTTTCCTTCATTCTTGCTCACCGTCAACGCAAACATTATGAACGACCAGCAAACCCAATCCGGCGGTCTTCACCGCTCACGGCTATTCTCCGGCATCTGTCTAGCACTCGTGCCCACAGGCATGTCCTTCGCCCTGTTGGCGAACGTGCTCGGCCAGCTCAAGGAGGAATTCATTCTCACCAACGCTCACGTTGGATTCATCGCGGGCGCCGCCATCTGGGGCATGGCGATTTCCCTGCTTGTCGTCGGACCACTGATCGAAGGGCTCGGCCTGAAACGGGGGACCATACTGGCCTTCGTCGGTCACGTGTTCGGTGTGGTGCTGATGATCGCCGCCGCGCCACTGGCCGGGACGGACGCCGGATTCTGGTTGCTGATGCTCGGCGCGGTGGTTCTGGCCATGGGCAACGGCATGATCGAAGTTTCGGGCAACCCGTTGACCGCGGCACTTTATCCTGAAAACAAGTCGTCCAAACTCAACTGGTTTCACGCCTTTTTCCCCATCGGCATCCTGACCGGAAGCCTCATCGGTTTCGCGCTCAACCAGATTCCGGGAACCGCGTTCCACCACTGGACCTTCCAGATCGGCATCATCCTGGCTCCGGTCATCGTTTACGGTGTCCTCGTGTTGCCCCAGCGGTTCCCCCGCACGGAAAACGCCGAAGCCGGTTTGCCCGTGTCCGAAATGTTCCGGTTCACGTTCACCCACCCGCTCATGTACGTCATGCTGCTCATGATGGCGATCGCCGTTTCGCTTGAGCTCGGAGCGGGCCGCTGGATTCCGGAAGTTTTCGCGCGGCTGGATCTGCCGGGCATCCTGTTGCTCTCGTGGATCAGTTTCATCATGGTCGTCCTGCGTTTGAACGCGAAATACTTCCTGGACAAATTCACCCCTCCGGGCCTTTTGGCCGCGGGCGGCGCGCTGATGGCACTCGGATTCGTTCTCTTCGGCACCGCGACCGGCGGGGCCGGCGCCTTTCTCGGGGCCACGTTTTTCGGTTTGGGTGTCACCTTCTTCTTTCCGACAGTCGTCGGTGTCGTCTCGGAACGCCTGCCCAAGACAGGCTCTCTCGGCATCGTGTTGACTTGCGGGGTGGGCCTGGCCGCGGCCGGCGGAATCGGCACACCCGGGGTCGGAGGGATCGGTGACATGCAGGTCGCCAGTTACCTCAATCAGGACGAGCGCAGGGCGGAAACGATCACCGTCCTGGAGAACGCCAGTGAAACATTTCCCAATTTCGCGCAACGGGCGCGGGAATCCGATGCTCCGCTCGACGAGCTCGGTTATCTCGCCGAGGACATCGAACGCTCTCTGGAATACGTGAACACGGCCCTCGCTGAATACGAGGAAGCAGGGCAGCAAATCGTGGGCAACGCCGTTCCCCAGGCGCTCCGCGCCATCGTCGGGTCGGGCATTTCGGCGGACGACGATCCGCTGGTGAACCGGGCGAATGAGCTTCTCAGCCCTGCCGAAGGTTACGCCGGACAACGGGCGCTCATGCTGATCGCCTGGATCCCCCTGCTGCTGACACTCTTCTTCGGCGGCATGTACGTCAACGACCGGCGTAAAGGCGGTTACAAGGCCGTCAGTCTCAAGAGTGTGATGGATTAAGTCGGTCCCGATTTCCCGCTCTGTTTCGCTTTGTGATCCGTGGTTCCAATCCACGGATCACAAGGCCCGTGGTTCGAGTCCGGATCGCAAGAAACGCAGCCATAGACATTCCGTTCCAGCGCAGGGGCCGGAGCGGATCATCGTTCGCCGGTCAGGAACCTTTCCCCATCCGCGCGCGCAAATCGGCAACCAGTTCTTCCAGGCCGGCCTCGGTGCTGAAGGAAGGCTGGTAACCGAGATCGCTCCGGGCGGCGGAAATGTCGAAAAAATGATCCTTGGCCAGCTCCACGGCGACGAAGCGTGTCATCGGCGGCTCCGTCTGAAGGCGGAGCAGTCCGAACAGGCCCTCGCAAACCGCGCCCAGTCCGTAGGCGGCGCGCAGGGGTAACTTCCCCGTCACCCGGGGGATTCCCAGCCTTTCCAACAGATCGTTGATCCAGCTCCAGAGCACCACCGGCTCGCCCTGACTGACAAAGTAGGCCCGGCCGTCGGCCCGGCCCGGTTCGTCGAGAGCTCTTTCGGCCAGGATATGGGCACCCGCGGCGTTCGCCACATGCACGATATCCACCCGGTTGCAACCGTCACCCACGATCCGCAGACGTCCCCGGCGCGCGCGACCCACAACGCGCGGGATCAGATGATTGTCGCCCACACCCCAGATCAGGTGGGGCCGCAGGGCCACCGTGCGCGGTCCTGCGGTGGGGTTGTTCGCCGCCAGGATCTCCTGTTCCGCCAACGCCTTGGTGTGGGCGTAGTGGCAGAGCCAGTTCGTTCCGTAGGGCGCCGACTCGTCCACCCCGGCGAGAGCTCCACCGGTGAAAACAACGCTGGGCGTGCTGGTGTAAACCAGCTTGTTCACCCCGAACCGCCGACAGCCCTCCAGGACCGCCCGCGTACCCTCCACGTTGGGACGAAAGTAGGCATCCCAACTCCCCCAGACTCCCGCCTTCGCGGCGACATGAAAGACGGTGTCCCGATCCCGGCAGGCTTCGATCACGGCCTCCCGGTCTCCGAGGTCCGCCTGAATCTGATCGACACCACGGCGCCGCAAATCTTCGTGGGGACGGCGACCGAGAATGGTCACCTCGTCGCCCCGCGCCAGGAGCCGATCGACCACGTAACGTCCCAGAAACCCGCCTCCTCCGGTCACCAGTATTTTGCTCATGAGACGTGTTTCGAATATTTTCGAGCCAAGGTCAACCGATGGATCTTGGCGTTGTGCCGGACATCGACCGGAAAACGCCGATGGAAGAAGAAGGTGCGGATATCCCGGGTTATGTCGTACCGCGAACCCCGCTCGGACAGGCGGCGGATGAAATCCCGTTTTTCCTGGTCGTTGCCTGGAAACGCCTCCGATTCCGGCTGGATCACCAGGGCCGGTGTCTGCCGACCCCGCGCTCCCAACCCGATCAACGCACTGCGGAAGACCCCGTCCACCTGATTAAACACCGCCTCGCAACAATCGGTGTACAGGGTTGTTTCGGAGGTCACCACCCGTTCCGCCACCCGGCCGCAGAACCAGAGGCGCCCATCGTCGTCGAGGTACCCCGCGTCGCCCATCCGATGCCAGAGCGTCTCGCCCTCCTCCACCTTGGCCGCCGCGGTCGCTTCCGGCAGACGGTCGTAAGCCCGGGTCACCACCGGCCCGGCCACCAGGATTTCGCCGATCTCACCCGCCGGGCACCCGGCGGATATACGGGTCATCCGACCCTCCAGGATCGGTACCACCCTGACGCGAATCTCCGGGAAAGGGCGGCCCACGCAAGTGCCCGCCCCACCTTCCGTGGCCGAACGCGTCTCCTCCAGGATCTCCCTGCCGGAAATCGAGGATACCGGCAGCGCCTCCGTCGCCCCGTACGGACTGTGAATTTCGCCGCCTTCCAGGATGTCCCGGTATGTGGCCACCAACGCAGGCGGCACCGGCGCGCCCGCCATCAGGATTCGCCGTAACGACGGCAAGCGGATTCCGTTCGCCTCGCAGTGAGCGCCGATTTTCTTCCACAGGACGGGTGACCCGAAACTGTTGGTCACTCCGCAAGTTTGGACTGCCTCCACAATCCGCGCCGGATCCACCTCGGCCGGACGGCTGGGATTCATCTCGGGCACAACCGTGGTCATCCCCAGTGCCGGGTTGAACAGGGCGAACACAGGAAGCATCGGGAGGTCGATTTCGCCCGGCTCGATGCCGTAATGATCGCGTATCGCACGGACCTGGGCCTCGAACATGCCGTGCTCGTAACACACACCCTTGGCCGGACCGGTTGAGCCGGAAGTGAACAGGACGGCCGCCGCATCCACCGCGGCGCAGGCCGCCGTGGGAAAAGATTCGCCGCCGGTATCGGGTTCGTCCGCATCATCGGCGCCGGGGCCAAGACGCACCGTCACAGACCGAAAAGCCATCCTGAAAAGAAAGGCCGCGGCCCGGCCCAGTGGAATGGCCACCATCGCCTCGGGTTGCGTGCGCTCGAGGCAGCGGAGGAACCCGCGAAGCCCCATTCCGGGATCGATCAACACCGGAACCGCTCCGATCTTGAACAGGGCGAATACCAGCACAATCAGATCCTTCCCGGCGCGCACCATGAGAAGCACCCGTTGCCCGCGGTGGATGCCCCCGGCTGTCAGGTAACGACACCGGCGATCCACCGCGCGATCCAATTCGCGGAACGTGACGTCTTCATAGGTCAGCCGCCCCTTCGAACGGCGCGGAATCTTCAGGGCGATCGCTTCGGGTTGTGACGCCGCACGCTCCGGAAGGAAACGGGCCACGTTGCTCGAGTGCGGGGGTGCGTTCTCCATGAAAACACGCAGGCCGCCTTTTCGCGATCAAAGGCAGCCTGAACAATGATAAACAGAAGCTGACGAAAAGGAAGAAGGCAACGCCGTCGGAACGCTCATACGCCGCCGCGCGCCACACTCCTTAATCAGTAATCGTGGTACGTGAACAAGCCCCAGAGGAACGTGGCGCTGTTTCCGCTATATGGCGCGCCCGGATCGAATTCGGCCCGGCGCACGGCAAGAGTCGTCCGGGGAACCGGATCGTAGGAGCCTTCCCGGTGTTCGTAAAGTCCTCCAAGCATGATGGTGTGCTTCTTTCCGCCGTATTCCGACGTCGCACACGCCGAGAAGAGAACGGGAAGGGCCAACAAAGGAAGGAGGAGGAACAGTTTTTTCAATTTCATGAAACGATTCTTGGTTAAAGCTTGAACTGATTGAACAGGTTCGCTCCGATTAATTCAAGAAGAAATCCGGGAAAAACCGACTTCGCCCGACCGCGGGTGATACCACCGCACCGCCCGTCCCGAAGCGACCACCGTAAACGGAATCAAAAAGGTGGTTGTCCTCGCTCAGGGGCGGAGGCGAGTTCGACCAGGTCTTCGACTACCTGTCTGACGTGTTGTTCTTCGCCAAGAATCCGCAGGGCCGCCTGGTCCGAGCCGATCACGCGTTCGTGCGGAATTGCGGATTTCAGGAGGAAAAGGAAATCGCCGGCCTCTGCGTGCGGCGGTTCGGGTGAAAATTCCAGAAAATCTTCCACGGTACGCCGCGCGCACACATCCAAAAGGTCCGCATCCTGCAGGCGGCCGAGTTGCTCGCGTCCACGCCCTTGAGCATCACGGAAATCACCCTGCAAACGACTTTTACGACCATTGCACCTTTCCGCGGCCGTTTCGACGTCACATGAACCAGATCCCCTCGCCTACCGGCGGCCCGACGATAAACTGAGGGATCAGGCAACGCTGATCGCGTGACCGGCTCGCGAATTCCGGGGTGACAAGCGGCCGGGATTCCTCCAAGATGGATCCATGCCAACATTCCTGCACACACGGATTCGCGTGAGCGACCTCGAACGCTCCATTACGTACTACGAACGCCTCGGCTTCAAGTGCACGCGGCGCACCGACCGTTCGCCGGCCGGCAATCAGCTCGCGTTTCTCGAAATGGAGGGTAACGAACACTTCCTGGAGCTCTGCTATTCGCCGGATTACGAGGTGAAGGTACCCGAAGACTTGATGCACACCGCCATCGGTTACCCGGACCTGATCGCGAAATGCGACGAGCTGGAGAAACAGGGTATCGAGATCTGGCCGGACGGTTGGCGGGAAAAATTCTCCGGTGGCGAGAACAAGATGGCGTTTGTCACCGACCCGGACGGCTACGAAGTGGAACTCCTGGAACGGGATCGGTAGACGCCGGCACCGGATCGAGCCGGCGGCGCGCTCGGCACTCGGGGGACCGCCCGGGCGGATACGAACCCGAGGCCACCGGTAAGACGGCGGTCACCGTCCTTCGAATTCCGTCGCCTTCCGCAGAATGTCGAGCATCACGCGCGCCGGGGTCTGCAGGGCGTCCACAACGTGAACGAGGTCCTCGCCGTAATAATCGAGCAACGGCTTGGACTCTTCATCGTAGATTTCCAACCGGTTGCGGATCACCTTTTCGTTGGCGTCGTCGAAGCGGTTGTCCTTGAGCGCCCGGTGTTTCAAGCGACTGATCAATTGTTCCCGGTCCGGACAGGTCAGGTGAAAAAGAACCTTCACATCGAGCTTTTCCTCCATCAATTTCGCCTGATTGACGTCGCGCGGGATGCCGTCGAGCACGAGGAGGTCCCGGCACGGGTTGAATTGGCGGGACTTCATCGATTGTTTGATGCGGCTGGTCCACAACTTGATCGTGATCTCGTCCGGAACCAGATCACCCCGGCTCGAGTATTCCAGGAACGCCTTTCCCAGTTCGGTGGTTGTGTCCAGGGAACGAAAGACATCGCCGCAGGCACAGTGAAAAAATCCCGGCAACATTCCCAGCGCCCGGCCCTGAGTCCCCTTGCCGCTGCCCGGCGCTCCGAAAATCAGTATGGTTTGATATTTCATGAAGGTTTTTCCAATTCATCGATGCTACAGTAAAGGGAGTCGCCCCGACAAGGGCACATTCCCCCGAAGGCACTGTCGGAATCGCTTTCCGCCGCCGCACCGGACCAATCCGGCTGACCCGAATCCCTGATGCCAGCCTTTTTCCGCAAACCTGAAGCCGCTCTGACCGCCGTTCTCGCCCTGACCGCGACCGTCCTGTTCTGGCCGGTGCTTTCGTGGATCGGACGCGAAACGGCGGCTCACGAGCAACTCCGGCAATCGCTCGCCCTGATGGTTTTCGCCGTGGTCTTCGTTCTCTTCGACCAATGGGGTAAGCTCAAACCCGCCTTCGAACTCACCAACCGCAACCTCCTCCTCCTGCTGACTGCCTTTCTGATCGCATCGGTCACGCTGGTGTGGCCCAATCCCTACCCGGTCCTGGCCGGTCTCGGACTCGCCTTCTTCGCCCTGGCCCGCATCGTTTTCGGTTCCCGAGCCATGCCGGTCTATCTGCCCTTCGCGATCACCTTCGCGGGTTTTCTCCTACTCGTCCTTTTTCTGCCAATCCTCGACTGGCCGCTGCGGGCGCTGGCGGGCGGCTACGCCTCACACCTGCTGGAGCTTTTTGGCCACCGGGCCCACCTCACCCTCATCCACGATCCCGCCCCCACCCTCCTGCTGCTGGTGGACGAACAGATCTTCGAGGTAGCCGCCGAATGCAACGGCTTCGGGCTGATGAGCACCGCGGCGCTGCTCTCCCTGCTGCTGTGTGTGCCCCAGGCCATGCCGCTCTGGTGGAAAGCGGCCGCCGTCGCTCTGGCCGTGCTGGTGGGGTTCGGCTTCAATCTCGTGCGCATCATCGGCATCGTTCTGGCCGCACCCCACGTGCCCGACCACTACGACCTGATGCACGAGACGGTGGGATTGATCGCCCTGTTCGCGGGATTGACGGTGGTGTGGCTCCTGATCGGCTCCGGAAAGCGGCCGGAGCCCTCCGAGGCTCAGACCTCCGCTTCGGTTTGACAGGTGAAAGCGTGGCAGAGCGCGGTTCCCGCGGCGTCCGCCTCGTCGGCGCTGAGCACGGCCCCGTGCCCCAGCAGGCCGCGCACCGTCTTCGCCATCTGTTCCTTGCTCGCCCGCCCCACCCCGACCACGGCCTGTTTGACCCGCAGCGGGGCGTACTCGAAAACCGGCTTTCCGGCCACCGCCGCCGCTGCGATTGCCGCTCCGCGGGCCGCGCCCAACACCTGCGCGGTCTGGAAGTTCTGTACGTGGATGGTCTGTTCCAGAGCGACCACATCGACGGGATAACGCTGGCAACAGGCCGTCAATTCGCGGAAGATGGCTCCCAGACACGCCGGCATGGACGCCGAGCGGTGCATGCGGACGGTTTCACTATGCAGCAGCAGCCCTTGTTCGCCGCCGGAAAATTCGATCACCGCCAACCCGGTGCCGCGCAGACTCGGATCCACGCCGAGGATCGTCCCGCGGAAACGTCGCCGTCCGGCCGTTACCGGTTGGGAACGGGACGGCGCGACATGCCCCCCCTCCAGCTTCGCTTTCCACATATCCCTGACCGAACGTTTCGCCATAATCGCGGTTCCCGTCAGGAACGCCTGTTCCGCGGATCCCCCTTCTCCAGCACACAAAAGGAATAGGAAAAAGCGTGCGACCGGCGAACATCGTCGGGCATGTGCTTCAGTTTCAGTCGAAGGCTGGTGCAGATCGGACGGATTCGCGCGATGCGCCAGCCTTCCGAACGGAGACGGTCGAACTCGCTCTTGTGGTCGTCGTGAATCACATAAACACCGGGCGAGCTGTTGACCAGGACAAAACCTTTATGCCGCGAATCCATCAGTCGATCTCCCTCTCCGCCAGATCGCCCTCGTCCCACCCGAAGTAATGGCCCAATTCGTGCAAGTAAGTGATGCGAACTTCCTCCCGATACAGCCCCGCATCACCATCGGCGTAGTCCCAGATATTTTCAAGGAACAGAAGGATTTGAGCCGGCAACGGATCCAACGTCGCTCCCCGGTCTGCCAGCGGCTCCCCGACAAACAGGCCGAGGATGTTCTCGTCGATATCCGGCCCCAGCATATCGTCTCCCGGCCGGCCCTCGAAAACCAAAGGGACCGTTTCCGCCTCGCACCGCACTTCCGCCGGCAGCGAAGCGATGGCCCGCTCAACCTCCGCTTCCGCGATACTCCGGAGTGTTTCCTCGTCGATTCTCACGTTCCCTTACCATGGACGCCGCTTCCCGCAAAAAAAAGCAAAAAGGAATTCGGAGGGCACTGTTCTCAATCGCCCACGGCGCGATCCGCGATAAAGGCCATGATTTCGTCGCGGCTTCGCCCCACGGGGTACTTGACCACCGGGCGTTCGAGCAGCTCCTCCAACGCCGGATGCTTCGGCTCGAATCCCACCGCATCCCGGATGGTTTCGGGAAATTTCGCGGGCGCCGCGGTGGCCAGGACCACGGAGGCCTCTTCCGGATCCAGATCCCGGAAACCGCAGGCGGTGTGCGGATCGACGAGGTATTCGTATTCTTCGTACACCCGCCGGATCGTCGCCGGAATCTCGTCATCGGTCATGCGCGACGCCGTGACACCATCGCGGTCCAGCTCCCGGAAATCGTATCGTCCGCTCCGCTTGAGCTCGGCCATCACCCGGTTCACCCGGTCGGCGTCCTCCCCCGCGGCGTAATACAGGAAACGCTCGAAGTTCGAG
>SLOW01000263.1 GCA_007132315.1 Opitutales bacterium | reverse complement strand
GTGTAATCGCCGCGGAGCGAAAAACAACCGTGACCGGCCTCGTTCGGGAGCACCTGGAAGGGCTCACCCGCATTCAGGAGAATCGGACGCGGGCGCGCAAAGAGATCCGGGAAATGATCGGCGGCTTTGGCGGTAAGGTGGGAAGTATGCCCGCCCGGGAGGAGCGCCATGCCCGAAGCTGAGGTATTTCTCGACACCAACGTGCTCGTGTACGTGTTGTCGGATGCGCCGGAAGAGCGCGCGAAACGCGATCGATCAGCCACGTTGCTTTCGGAATCCGACTTCGGAACGTCGTATCAGGTTCTCATGGAAACCTGGGTGGTAGCGACCCGCAGGATGGCGAAGCCGGTTCCGAAGAATAAAGTGGCGGCATTCCTTGAAAAAATCCTGGTATTCCCGTGTGCCGCCGCTACGCCGGACCTTTATCGCAAGGCGTTCCTCCTCGCCTCGGCTTACCGAATTCACCCCTACGATGCGGCCAACGTCGCCGCCGCACACGAGTTGGGTGCCCGGACCCTCTACACGGAAGACCTTAACGAGGGACAGATGTATGAAGGAATCCAAGCGGTGAATCCTTTCTCAGAAATCGGATGACCGGTATTCTCTGATACCTCCCAACCACCCCACACCCAATCCGGCGGAGCCGGTATCAATCAGGAATTATGTGGAGGCCAATCCCGGCACGCAGGGACCGTTGCCGATACGATGATCGGGCGGCAATGGCGGAGCCTTGTCCTCCGGAAAATCTTGCGGGATTTGCCCAAGACTTGAGGAATAAAGGACTAATGAAGCAAAGACTTCTTATCGCAGCGGTTCGGGCAGGCTGGTTCCGCGCCATTCGGAATGGCTTCATGAGCATAGTTCCCCGGAAACTTCCTTGCCTCAAGATCTCCCCCTGAAGCGAAGAGGTACGCGACCCAGCCAGGGATCAGCAGCATCCGCCTTTGCGGCATTCCGCCGCGTTGGTGGTGGCGGAGTAGTCGGCGCCTTTGGTCTCACGGGGATCGCGTTTCGCCGCGCGGCGACAATCAAACGGCGGCGCCTCTCCTGACGGGACGGACTGGTACGGTTCCAGGAAGACAAACGCATCGGCGTACGGAGCGCTTTGGAGAAGGCGAAAGGTTTTGTCGCAAACGGCGATTCGCCGACCCCGGGGATAACGGTGTCCGTCGTCGTCGATCGTCTCCTTGAACGGCCCCCGGTACACCACCGCCTGCCGGTGCTCGCAACACGGTCCCTGCTTGCCTTTCCAGGCCTGGACGGTCACGGAACGAAACTCGATTCCAGCTACTGTGCGCCAGGGCTCGGTTTCGAATTTCAACCACTCCATCCCGTAAAATCCGGCGTCGGCGAAGGCTTTGAGAAACTTTTCTTCCGTCATCGCCCCCGATATACACCCGCTCCAGAGTTCAGGATCGGTTCGCATCGCTTCGGTGACGGGCTCATCGCTGACGATGTCGGAGATCACGGCACGTCCACCTTTCTTCAAGACACGAAAGATCTCGTCGAACATTCGCGCTTTCTCCCGTTCATCCACCAGGTTCAAGACGCAATTCGACACCACCACACCGACCGAATCGGACGCCACCAGCGGTCGTTTCACCCGCAATTCCTCGGCCAGTTCGTCGGCGGCCAGGAAAGAGGCGGCGTCGGTGATCGGACGTTTTTTCAGCTCGGCGTCGAGCAGTTCGAGATCGAGCCCGAGGTCCTGGATGCGGCCCTTGCGAAACTCCACATTCGCGTACCCAATCCTATTCGCAACAACCGGCGCATTCCGCCGGGCCACATCCAGCATGTCGTCGGTCATATCGACCCCAATCACCCTTCCTTCCGGGCCAATCACCTGAGAGGCGATAAAACAAATCTTGCCGGTTCCGGAACCCAGATCCACCACCGTTTCTCCTTCGAGCAAGTAACGGGAAGGATCCCCGCAGCCATAATCCCGCTCGATCACCTCCCGCGGAATCGGCTTGAGGTAACGCCCGTCGTATTCGACGGGGCAGCAAAGGGCGGGTTCGCTGGCGTTGGCGGCGGCGGCGTAACGTTCTTTAACGACGGATTCATTTTTCATAATTCTCGACATAAACACTGGTTGAGTGATTCTGTGATTCGGACGAGTCAATCAGGGGATTATTCCCGGATTCCGGTCTCATCGCGCGAAGTCGAATCACCGGCTCTCATCGTGCCTTCAGATTCCCCGGCACCCGGTTTCCCGGAAATGGAATAAACTCCGTTTCGTTTCGTCTTCCCGTAAGTAAGCAAGCGACTTGGGTTCTCTTAACCTCAGCCGCGAAACCAGGTAACCAATCTACGAGCAAATATTCTATATGAAATTCACCTTGCACACGAAGGAAACGGCGCCGGAAGCCTCGAAACCCATTTTCGAACAGACAGAGAAGAACTATGGCTTCATCCCGAACCTCCACGGGATCCTCGCCGAGTCGCCGGTCGCCCTTTCGGCCTACGCCCACATCACCGATCAGTTGCAGGAACACGGCGCGCTCAATGCCCAGGAGCAGCAGATCGCCATGATCGCCGTGAGCGAGACCAACGGCTGCGACTACTGCGTGGCGGCACACGGCATGGTGGCCGGCATGAGCAAGGTGCCGGAGGAGACCGTCAACGCCCTGCGCGAAGGCAGGGAACCCTCCGATCCGAAACAGGCCGCACTGGTCCGTTTTACCAAGGCCGTCCTCGAACACCGCGGATGGGTGCCCGAAGACGCGCAACAGGCTTTTCTGGACGCCGGCTACACCACCCGGCACGTACTGGATGTCTTCAGCGTCGTGGCGTTGAAGATATTGAGCAATTACACGAATCACCTCGCCCAGACCCCGCTGGACGCGCCCTTCGAAGCTCATAAATGGAGCAGGAAGGATTGACGTTCGGCCCGCCACACCCATCGACTTGCGGTATCGCTTTCCCTGATAAACCTTGTCGCGGCGATAAGTTCTCTTAATCTCCGGAGATTCACAAAACCACATTCACCCTGTCTGAAAATGCCTCCGATCTCGTTCGCAGTTCTCGAGAATTCCGGTTCTCATGGAAATACTTATGCTCCCGGTACGTCACCCTTCCTATCTCGAATGCAAATCCCATGATGACCCAGCCCACCAACAACACCTTCGAGCCATTCCTCCTTATCGTTTACAATGCGGACCGCGGTTTCTTTAACGCTATCTCGGCCTCAACACACAAACTGCTGTCGCCGAGGACCTACGACTGCCCGCTTTGTCAGCACACATTCGGAGTGACCGGCATGTTGCAGCCGTGGAAGGAATACATCGACATGCAGCCGCTATCCGTCGCTTTCACACACCGGAACGAATTTCACAAAGACTATCCCGAACACAAAAGCATCACCCTTCCCGCTATTCTACTCGTCGATCCCGAAAACGGCATCACAAACGTGCTCGATGCCCGGTGCGTGCGGGAGGCGAAGAATCTCTCGGAACTGATCAGCCAAATGGAAAAGAGACTCGACGAATTGAATATCAAATGATTTTCAGCGGCGTTCGCATCGACCCTTCGAACTCGTCTCAAGAACCCCGCTTACCGCCATTGAGGCGCACCATCCCCCATAGCGGGCGAATCCGGAAATGCGTCGCGACGACATTTTCAAATCCCGCCGATTCAAGATATCCGCGAATCTGTTTCGCACGGTAAATCTGTTTCACCGCAGAGTCGCGGGCCCGAAGGCAGACGGAATACAAACGCATCGCCCAATAATCGGCGCACCAGTCCGTGACAACCACCGTGCCCCCCGGACGAAGCACGCGGGCCATTTCCGAAATCGCCCGGCGCGCATCGGAAAAATAATGGAGCGCGCTCACGCTGATCACGACATCGAACGCGTCGTCTGCGAACGAAAGGTCTTCAGCCTCTCCCCGCTTCAGCTCCACCGTCTCTCCGCACCGTTCCCGCGCTCGGTCCAGCATCGCTTCCGTGGGATCCACCCCGTGCAATACCAGCCCCGGATGCGCGCGCGCCAGCCTCTCCAGAAACCCCCCGTCCCGCACCCGACATCCAACACCCGCTCATCGCCGCCCAACTCCAACGCGGCCAGGGTTCGCCCGACGGAAACGTCCGCGTAATGCCGCCAGCGTTGGTCGTAAATACCCGCGAGCGAAATGTATTCGTCCCGAACATCCATCTGACACATCAGACCCAAGATCGAGGAAAAGTCACCGGCAAGACAAAACTTTTATGGCCCGCGGCTTCGCCAAAGACATCGCCAAAATGAGTTGTTGCGCGGCGTAGTCG
>SLOW01000122.1 GCA_007132315.1 Opitutales bacterium | reverse complement strand
TCGGCCTCCGGAGCCGAAGATTTGGGTTCGACTCCCGATGGGTGTACCAGATCACGCGGCGGCGATTCTCAGGAATCGCCGCTCTTTTCTTTGGGGCGTCGGAGAGGACGGCGGGCTTCAGCGCTCGTTCAGAATTTCGATGCAGCGGCCGTGAATGTACTTGCTGGCGGCGACGATCGATTGGCCGCCGAGGGGGTCCTTCCCCTGCCAGGTGGTGATGATTCCTCCGGCGCCCCGGATCACCGGAAGCAGCGCGAGGTAGTCGTGCTTGTTCATGATCGGGTCCAGCATGATATCGGCCCAGCCGCAGGCCAGCAACAGGTAGCCGTAGCAGTCCCCCCAGGTCCGGAACATGCCGGTGGAATCAAGGAGCGTTTCGAAAGCGGCTCCGTCCTGGTGACGGTGGATGCTGGCGATGTCGGTGGTGAGGATCGTGGCGTCCTGAAGTTTGGGGCAGTAGCGCATGCGGACGGGTTTTCCGTTGAGTGAGGTCTGCTCGTTGTCTCCGAAGCAGAACTGTTTCAGAACGGGCTGGTTGATGACCCCCGCGATTGGTTGTCCGTGGTGCAGGAGCGCGATCAAGGTGCCGAACAGCGGACAACCCGCGGCGAAGGATTTGGTTCCGTCGATCGGGTCGAGGACCCAGACGAACTCGGCGTCGGTGCTTTCGTCTCCGTATTCCTCGCCGATGATGCCGTGTCCTGGATAGTGTTTGGCGATGTGGTCGCGCATAACGCGTTCGGCGGCGCGGTCGGCTTTGGTCACGGGGGTCGCGTCGGCTTTGGTTTCGACCTCCAGCTCGGGATGGGCGAAATACGGCTCGATCACCGCAGCGCTCTTGTCGGCCAGAGTTTGCATGAAAGGGAGGATTTTTTCCGAAAGCATGGCTGATTGAATTGGATTGGACGATTGGGACCAAAAACGGGAAACGAAATGTCGAATGAGTCAAGTCTTGCGAATGCCAGTGGGACAAGTAGCGTACGCGTCCAGTGTGAGTTCGGCGGGCGGGATGCGTGTGCCACTTCTTGTCTGAGGCCACGCCTCGTTTGTCACGATGCGAAAACAGGGGGACCGAGGCCAGTCAAAGTTTTGGGGCTCTTCGCGCTTTGGTTGCCGGCTCGGGCGGGTTGGGGATGAATTGGACCGAGGCAACAGTTCATGTGATAGATTTCGAGGGAAGCCGGAGATCGGGCATTCTCGAATTCGGTGTGGCGACCGTTCGCGGGGGGCGCGTGGTCGAGACGCGCACGCGATTGTGCCGTCCGAGGGGCCGGGTGTCCCGGGAGGAGGTCCGGACCCACGGGATTCGCGCGGAAGAGGCGGAACGGGGCGAACCTTTCGAAACCGAGTGGGCCTATTTTACGGCCAGACGGCGTACCGGGCCGTTCGCCGCGCATTTCGCGGCGGTGGAGAACAGCCTGCTGAAGTCCGTTTGGCCCTATCCAGGGAACGTGCCCGACTTCACCGGGATGGCGGCGTCTTCGTCGGATTGGGGACCCTGGGTCGATAGCGGACGGTTGTTGCCGGGGCTGTTCGAGGGATTGTGCGGGATCGGCCTTTCCGAACTAATCGAGGCGTTCGACCAAACCGAAGCGCTGGCGCGCCTGGCCGAAGAGCACTGTCCCCCGGACCGCCGCGCCTACCACTGCGCGCTCTATGATGCCCTGGCCTCGGCCCTGTTGCTGTTTGTCGTCGCCGGGTACCCGGAGTACCGGGACCGTTCGCTGAGCTGGTTGCTGGAAATGAGCGCCGGTTCCGGGCGGGACGGTGAGCGGTTGAGACAGCGCCGGCTGTTTTGACGCGGGTATGGAACAATCAGGGGAAACGGGTGTATTGGAAGCATGACCCGCCGGGCGGGGTTTGCGTTTGCCCCGGCGGCGTACTTCGCAAGACACAACCCTGATACAGGAAAACGAAAGGGAGGATCGATGAAGGCAACGTATCTGATGTTTTTGACGGCCGCGATGTGTGCCGTCGTGTTTATGCCCCGGTTGAGTGCGGAGGAATCCGTTCTAACCGTCTCCGCGTCCGCGAAGGAGAGTTTTGTGCCGTCTCTGGCGACGGTTCGTCTGTCGGTGGAAGTGCGGGCGGAAGAGGTCGAGGACGCCCGCCGGGACCTGGAGGAGAAGGCAAATCGCCTGACCCGTTTTCTGCGTGACGAGGAGGTGGATCGCCTCGAAACCACCGCCCTGCGCCTGACGCCGGTGTACAGTTATGATCGCCAGCGGCAGACTCGGAAAATTGACGGGTATCAAGGGACGGTGACGGTCTCGTTTCGAACCGGTGTGACGCGGGCGGGCGTGCTCGCCGGGCGGGCGATCGGCGAGGGAGCCAACCGCATCGAAAGCATCAATTTCACCGCAACCGAGGACGAGATGGAGGAAATCCGGGGCGCGGCGCTGCGTACCGCCGCGACACGGGCGCGGCAGCGCGGTGAAACCGTTTTGGACGAACTGGGCTTAAGCCTGGACCGGATCGTCGGGATCGAAGCCCACGCGCCGGATGGTCCGCCCGTGTGGCCGATGCGAAGCGAGATGGCAGTGCGGGCTGTGGCCGACGACGCCGAAGGATTCGAGGTCGAGCCGGGCGAGCAGGAGGTCGAGGCGCGCGTGACGTTGCGAATCCGTTTCAAATAAGGACGGAACGGGGCGGGTTTACTGTTTTCAACCGGCGGGCTTGTGTTACGCTGGCGGGGATGAGCGTCGAAACCAAACTCAAGAAACTGGGGCTGGAACTGCCCCCGGCCCCCGAGCCGGCGGGCAATTACGTGCCGGCTGTGCGAACGGGCAACCTGATTTACCTGTCCGGGGTGCTCGCCCTGTGCGACGGTGTCATCACCCACGCGGGGCCGGTGGGGGAGAAGCAGACGGTGGAAACGGCCGCCGAGGCGGCGCGCGTTTGCACGCTGAACGCCCTGGCCAACCTCAAGGTCGAAGTGGGCGACCTGGGGTGTGTCCGCCGTATCGTATTCGTGAATGGATACGTTTACGCGGTCGATGGATTTCCCGACAGCCCCCGGGTGATCAACGGAGCTTCGGACCTGCTGGGGGAACTGTACGGGGACAAGGGGCGCCACGCCCGGGCCGCCGTCGCGGTCAACGGCCTGCCCCTCGGATCCGCGGTCGAACTCCAGATGGTGGTCGAAGTGGAAGGGTAGGGGGAAGTGAAAATTATGAAATATGAAGGATGAAGGGAAACACGGGTTGGGAATTTCGGTAGCATAAGCGGGCGTCTGTGCGGTGTTTGGGGGCTGCCCCGGGAAGAAAACTCCGGCTGAAGCACGAAGCTGCGACGGAGTTCGGATTGCGTAGCGCCCTGCTTTAGACAGGCGAACCGCCGAGTCAAACGAAAGTCCGGACGAGACGGGAGATTTAACATCGCTATCTGGATCGAATTTGGTTTTAGGCTTCCCGTTTTCGCAGGCCCTGCCGGGCGGGGTTGGCTTTGAGTTCGGCGCGCAGGGGGTCCCAGCGGGGGTGCCGCAAGGCGGGAGCGGCCAGGACTTCTTCGAGAGGCACGACCACAAAGGGGCGCTCGGCGTAGCGCGGGTGGGGAAGGGTGAGGTGTTCGGTCTCAAGTCTGCGATCGCCGTGGAACAGGATGTCGATGTCGATCGTGCGGGGGGCGTTGGGAAAGGTGCGGACCCGGCCCAGGCGCCGTTCGATGTCGAGGACGAGGTCGAGCAGATCCTCGGCGGAGCGGGTGGTTTCCACGCCCGTCACCAGGTTGAGAAAGCGGGGTTGGTCGAGGTAGCCGACCGGTTCGCTCTCGTACAGGTGGGAGGTGGCGATCCGGTTGACGTTCTCGGCGGCGTCCAGGAGTTGGAGCGCCTGCGCGAGCGTTTCCCCGCGAGCGCCGAGGTTGGCGCCGAGTCCGAGAAATGCCTCGACGGCTGCGGTCATGAGCGGGAGCGGCGGATTTTCACGTAAATGCCGCCGCATCCCTCCGGGATCGGCGGGACGGGTCTGCCGGTCTCCACCGTCACGGCGGAGACCTCGGGAAACCGTTCCAGGAGGCTTCCGGCGATCCGTTCCGCCAGTGCTTCGAGCAGTTTCAGCGGCGGTCCTTCCATCACCTCGCGCACGGCCGCGATCACGCGCCGGTAATCGATGCCGCGGTCCATGTCGTCGGCGCTTCCGGCGGGTTGGAGATCCGTCTCCAGCTCCAATGAAACCAGAAAGTGTTGTCCGAGCCGGTTTTCCTCCGGCAGCACACCGTGGTGCCCGTGCAGGCGGAGGTCTTTGATACGGATGGTGTCCATTGGGGAAAGGTTAGAAGGTGGAAGGGCGAATGCAAAAGGGAAAAGGGGCGTGAGGCGAGGGGCGTGGGACGTGGGGCGAGGGACGAGGGGCGTGGGACGAGGGGCGTGGGACACGTTGAAACTTTCGGAAGCCTCCTGGTTGGATCGTGTCGGGCTGAAATGAGGCGTGTTGCCGATTATTTGGTGTGAGACCTTGCCTTCGACGGCGGAATCTATTGCAGTTCGATGCCGACGGGACAGTGGTCGGAGCCGTGGATTTCGGGGAGGATGAAGGCGTTTTTGAGCCGGGGGCGGAGGGCGGGTGAAATGAGGAAGTAGTCGATCCGCCACCCGATGTTCCGGACGCGGGCGTTGCTGCGGTAGGTCCACCAGGTGTAGTGCCCGCCGTCGGTCTCGAATTCCCGGAAGGTGTCGATAAAACCGGAATTGAGCAAGTCTCCGAAACTCTCGCGCTCTTCGGGGGTGAACCCGGCGTTTTTCACGTTGCTCTTGGGGTTGGCGAGGTCGATTTCGGTGTGGGCGACGTTGAAATCGCCGCACACCGCCACCGGCTTTTTTTTCGCGAGATCCTTCAGATAGGCCCGCAGATCACGGTCCCAGCGACGGGTGCGGTAGTCGAGGCGGGCGAGGCCGCGCTGGGCGTTGGGAACGTACACATCGACCAGGTAAAAATCGTCGAACTCGGCCGCGATCAGCCGCCCCTCCCGGTCGTGCTCGTCGATACCCATGCCCCGGGTGACCGACAGCGGTTCTGCCCGGGTGAGCAGTGCGGTACCCGAATATCCCGGCTTTTCGGCCGCATTCCAATGGATGTGATACCCGTCCACGGGAATTTCGATCTCGGCGGTTCCCGCCTTGATTTCCTGCAGGGCCAGGACGTCCGGCCGCTCACGGGCCAAAAAGTCGGCGAACCCCTTTTTGAGCGCGGCCCGCAGGCCGTTGACGTTCCACGAAAGCAAGCGCATCAACCGGGCGTACGCGAGGGAGGGCGGACGGTCGAGAAAAACCGATTCCCGCGGGCGTCGCCGCGTCGGTTTTCCTCCGCCGGGATTCAGCGATTTTTTTGCTATTTTCTTGCATCCCGAGCGATTGTCTCCACCATCGACGTTGTATCTAGAGATTTGTCCGTTCTACTACCGAGAGGCTACCCGGTTTCATTCACACACGGTGTGTGAATGGTTGGATTCCGAGAATCGAAGGCAGAGAGCGCAGCAAACGATCAAAGAAATAAGACAAACTCTCTGCATCGATTATGAAGTTATATGTTGGAAACCTGCCGTTCAGTGCAACTCGTGAAGATATCGAAGAAATCTTTGAACCCTACGGACCGATCGACGACGTTCATGTGGTCCTTGACCGTGAAACCCAGCGTCCGCGCGGTTTCGCCTTTGTCACACTGACGGAAAAGTCCCAGGGCATCAAAGCCGTGGAAACGCTCAATGAGAGCGAAATGGGAGGTCGGAAACTTGTCGTTAATGAAGCGCGTCCGCGCGAGGAACGCTCCCCGGGTGGCGGAGGAGGCGGCGGTGGTCGCCGGTCCTTCGGCGGCGGCGGCGGAGGCGGCGGTCACCGTGGCGGTTACCGCGGTCGTTGAGACAATTCGTTTCAGTAACCTTTTTGAAAAGGGGCGTCGTCCGGTTTTCCGGACGGCGCTTTTTTTTGGCAGTCGCGCCGTTCTTCAGACGGCGTTGGGCCGGTTCGCAAGAGGAACGCGTTTCCCGAGCATCTGAAAGTCGCGCTGAGGCGACGACCTAGGCGAAAGATCCGCAGATCAGTCGTTTCGTGGCATTTATGTTGGATACCCGCCGCTGATGTAGTTGAGAAGGTTGTCGATGTAGCTTTCGTGTTCGCGAACCAGCCAGCGGGTGACGTCGCCGATGGAAACCAGGCCCAGCAGCTTGCCTTCCTCCATGACCGGCAGGTGCCGGCAGCGCTTTTCGGTCATGATTTTCATGGTTTGCTCGACCGAGAGCGAGGGTTTGATCGTGACCAGTTTGGAGCTCATCACTTCGTGCACGCGGGTGGTTTCCGAATCCTTGCCGGCATCGACCACCCGCACCAGCACGTCGCGCTCGGTGAACATGCCGACGGGTTTTTCGTTATGCATGACGAGCAGCGAACCGATTTTCTTTTCGTTCATCAGGTGAACGGCTTCGCGCACCGAAATATCGGGCGCGACGGTGTGGACTTGACCTTTCTTGTGGGCGATCACTTCCGAGATGGTTGCGTTCATGGCGGTTGTGGGTTAGATTTGTCAAAACGTTCGGGTCACCGACTGGATCATGGCGAGCACCGGTTGCGGATAGAGGCCGAGCACCAGCAGGCCGAGCGCGAGCAGGGCCTGGACGGCGCCCACGGTGTTTCCGTAGGGAGGGGTGGCGGCGAACGGTTCGGAGAGTTCCCGGGTTTGAGGGGTGTCCTCAATCGACGAATACATCGCCACCACCACCCGCAGGTAGTAGTAAATGCTGATCGCGCTGGAGACCGCCAGAACGAGCAGAAGGGTCCAGAGACGTGCTTCGGCGCCGGCGCCGACCAGAAAGAATTTTCCCATGAACCCGCCGGTCAGGGGCAACCCGACGAGTGAAAACAGGGCCAGGGACAGCAGGGCCGCCGGCCCGGGCCGGCTCCAGAACAACCCGCGGTAGTCGGCGACGGTGTCGGCTTCGCGGTCGCTCGGCGAGAGGTAGGCCACCACGCCGAAGGCGACGAGTGTGGCCGCGAAGTAGGTCACCAGGTAAAACGTGGCCGCCATCGCGCCGGCGGGTCCGCCGGCGACGAACGCCACCAGCAGGTAGCCGAAGTGGGCGATGGAGGAATAGGCGAGGATCCGCTTGATGTTGTCCTGGAGCAACGCCAGCAGGTTGCCGGTCAACATCGAGGCGCACGCGACCACGGTCAGGGCGAGGTAAAGTCCGGGCACCGCGTCCGAGTCGAAAGCGGCGAGGAAGCGCAGCAGCACCACGACCACGCACGCTTTGGAGACCGTGGCCAGGAAAGCGGTCACCGGGGCCGGAGCGCCTTGGTAGATGTCGGGCGTCCACATGTGGAACGGAACCACTGAAAGTTTGAACCCGGCCCCGGCAACGACGAGAACCGTTCCCGCCAGCAGGTAGGGCGAACGGAGACCGTCGCCGCCCCCGAGTTCCGCCGCGATTTCCGGAAAGGCCATCGTGCCCAGTTCGGCGTAGATCAGCGCCATGCCGAAAAGCAGGAAAGCGGAGGTCGCGGCGGCGAGAAAGAGGTATTTCACACCCGCCTCCACCGCCCTTTTCTTGGTGAAGATGTAGGCCACCATGACGTAGAGCGAAACCGACAGCAGCTCGAGACCCAGGAAGAAACTGATGAAGTGATCGGCGACGGTCAGGACCAGCGCCCCCAGCACCGACAGGAGCAGGAGGATGTAGAACTCGCCCCGCTCCATCCGGTACTTTTCGAGGTAACTGTGGGAGAACACGGTGACCGCGACCGACGCCGTCAGCAGCAAGCCGATGTGAAAACAGCCGAAGGGATCGACGCGGAAGAGCGGCGGAACGGCGTCCGCTTCGGCGCTCCAGACGAAGGGAAGACAGGCGGCCGCCGCGAACAGCCCGGCTACCGTCAGAACGGCGGACACGGTCTGGTTGCGGTAAAAGGAAATCACCAGCATGACGGCGACCGCCGTGGCGGCGACGACGATGTGCGGAAGGAGTGCCTGGAGGTCGGACGGTGTCATGGATCGGTGGGTACTCGTTCGTTGGGCGGAACGGCGTGGGCGACGGGGTTTTCGGGTTGTCCGGTGGCGAGGGCGGCCCCGGGCGGCGGGGCGGTTTCGTGCAGGGCGCGGACCGTCGGTTCGGACATGTGCAGCACCGGTTTGGGGTACAGGCCCAGGCCGAGAAGACCGGCGGCCAGCACGCCGAGGATGGTGATCTCGCGCAGCGAGAGATCCGTCAGGCCTTTGCTTTCCCGGGGCTCCCCGTGGAAGACCCGCTGAATGATCCAGAGGGAATAGACCGTCGCTCCCACCAGGCCCAGGGCGGCCAGAACCGTGGCGACGACGTTGACTTGAAAGCTGCCCAGCAGGATCAGGAACTCACCGACAAAATTGCCCAGGCCCGGCAGGCCGAGCGAGGCCATGGCGAAAAAGAGCGCCAGCGCCGCCATGCACGGCGCCTGCGGCCAGAACCCGCCCATGGCGTTGAGGTCGCGGGTGTGCAACCGGTCCTGGATGCCTCCGGCGAGGATAAAGAGAGCGCCCGTGCTCAGGCCGTGCGCGATCATCTGAACCACGACGCCCTGCACCGCCCACGCGTTCCAGGCGAAGACGCCGACCAGAACGAATCCCATGTGGCTGACACTGGTGTAGGCGATGAGGCGTTTGAGATCGGTCTGGGCGAACGCCAGTTTGGCCCCGTAGAGAATGCCGATCGCGCCGAGGGCCATCGCCACCGGGGCGAACGCGGCGGATTCCTCGGGAAACAGCGGCACCACGAATCGCACCAGACCGTAGCCGCCGGTCTTGAGCAACAGGCCCGCGAGGATGAGGCTGCCGGCGGTCGGGGCTTCCGTGTGGGCGTCGGCCAGCCAGGTGTGAAACGGGAAGGCCGGCAGTTTCACGGCGAAGGCTACGAAGAAACCGAGCATCAGCCCCATCCCGAGGCCGGGGGCGAGTTCCGTTCCCAGGAGCTCCCCGTAGCGGAAGGTTTGGACCCCGGTTTCGGCGGCGTGTGCGTAGTGCAGGCCGAGGATGGCGATCAGCAGAAGCAGGCCGCTGGCCTGGGTGAAAATGAAGAACTTGATCGCGGCGTAGTTCCGGTTTTCGTGACCCCAGATCCCGATGATGAAGTACATCGGCAGGACCATCAGTTCCCAGCAGAAGAAGAACAGAAACAGGTCCAGGGCGGTGAACACGCCGGTTGTGCCGGCCAGGATCAGCAGCAGGTTGAAGTAAAAGAAACCCGGCCGGCTGGGCACGGTGTTCCAGGAGATCCCCACAGACAGAACGCCCAGAAAAAACGTCAGCAGGACCATCAACAACCCGAGTCCGTCCGCGGCCAGGTAGAAATCGATCCCCGCCGCCGGAATCCAGGACGTTTCGAATTCCGCCAGCCAGAAATCGCCCGGGTCGCCGTCCCAGAGGGTCAAAGCCAGGACCAGCGGCACGGCCGTCGCCGCCAGGGCGATCCAGCGCGGTGCGGTCGTGGACCAGCGTTCCGCCGTCCAGGCCAGGATGCCGCCGATCAAGGGAATCGCTATGAGCCAGAGCAGTATCATCGGATGAAGGCGATCAGGATGAGCGCCAGCGTGCCGGTGGTCAGCACCAGGGCGTACCACCGCAGGCGGCCGGTTTGGGTTTCGCTGAGAACGACGTGCAGCGCGCGGGTCAGCCCGGCGGTGGCCAGGTAAATGAAGTCGATCGCGTCGCGGCGGTTGATCCGCGCGGCCGTCCGGAAGGGAATCACGATCAGGGCCTCGTACACCCGGTCGAAGCCCCAGCCGGAAAACCACAGACGGTGAAGCGCCGATCCCGCGGGGGAGGAGGCCAGCCGTTCCGGGATGCCGGGCGCCTTGACGTACAGGTACCAGGCCGCGAGCGTGCCCAGCACCACCAGCAGGGAAGCCATCGCGAGCAGCGCCCAAAGGACCGCATCCAGTCCGGGAGGGAGCGCGACCTGGGTTTCGATGGCGGTTCCGACGAAGTCGGAGAAGAAGGTGACGTGACCGAAGGTGTGGGGCAGTTCGACGCCCCCGCCGATCGTGGACAGCACCGCCAGCACGATCAGGACGAACGCCACCCGCCCGCGCGGGCGGTGGGACACATCGGTCCTGAGTTCACCGAAAAAGGCGAGGAAAACCATGCGAAACGTGTAGAGCGCGGTGATCGCCGCGCCCGCCATGCCGGCGGCCCACAGGGCGGGTCCCCCGTGGGGGGAAATCCAGACGTCCCAGAGGATCTTTTCCTTGCTGTAGAAACCCGAACCGATCAGCGGCAGGGCGGCCAGCGAGATGGAACCGATCAGGAAGGTCCAGAAAATCACAGGCAGTTTTTTTCGCAGACCACCCATCCGGAAGAGGTTCTGCTCGTGGTGCAGCGACAAAATCAGTGCGCCGGCCGCCAGGAAGAGCAACGCTTTGAACAGCGCGTGGGTCATGAAATGGAACAGCGCCGCCGACCACGCCCCGACCCCCAGGGCGAGGAACATATATCCCAGCTGGCTGATCGTCGAATAGGCGAGCACGCGTTTGATGTCGCTCTGCACCAGAGCCGCGAAGCCCGCCGCCAGCAGGGTGACCGCTCCGACGATCGCCACGGTGAGCATGGCCGCCGGAGCCAGCTCGAACAGGGCATTGGTGCGGGCGATCAGGTAAACGCCGGCCGTCACCATGGTGGCCGCGTGAATCAGGGCGCTGACCGGTGTCGGACCCGCCATGGCGTCGGGCAGCCAGGTTTGCAGCGGGAGCTGGGCCGATTTGCCGACCGCCCCGCCCAGCAGCAGCAGCGCGGCCGCCAGCGCCACGCCCGAACCGGGTTCCCACTGTTCGCTCGCCCGGCCGAGCAGGTCCTGAATGTGCAGGGTGCCCAATTCGGCGAAGAGCAGAAACAGCCCCAGCAGCAGCGCGGTGTCCCCCACCCGCGTTACCACAAAAGCCTTCCGGGCCGCCCGGCCGTTGGCGGAATCGCGGTACCAGAATCCGATCAGCAGATAACTGCACAGGCCCACGCCCTCCCAGCCGAGCAGGAGCAGCACGAGGTTGTCGGCCAGCACCAATACCAGCATCGCGCCGACAAACAGGTTCAGGTAGGCGAAGAAACGCTGGAATCCGGGGTCGTCCTCCATGTATTCGGTGGAATACAGGTGGATGAGGAAACCGACGCCGGTGATGACCATCACCATCACCATCGAAAGGGCGTCCAGGTGAAAGGCGACGCCCGCGGACAAGCCGGCGGTCTCGAACCAGTTCCAGATGCTCTGGGTAAACGCGTCGCCGGGAGGCGGCGAGTTGACAAACTGGATACAGATTCCCAGCGCGACGAGCATCGAGAGCCCGACCGAGGCGCAACCGACCACCGCGGCCGCGGCGCGGGGGAGGTTCCCGGCCAGGACCAGGACCAGGAATCCCGCGAAGGGAAGAGCCGGAATGAGCCACAGGAGTTCGAGCATGGTGTCAGCCTTTCATGGTTGCCGCGAGATCGGCGTCGAGACTGTGATACCGCCAAAAGACCTGGAGGATGATCGCCAGGCCGATGGCCACCTCGGCGGCGGCCATGGTGAGGATGAAAATGAACATGACCTGTCCCTCCGGCTGACCCCAGTGGGCGCCCGCGGCGACAAACGCCAGGCCCGCCGCGTTGAGCATGATCTCCACCGCGACCAGCATGAAGATGAGGTTGCGGCGAACCAGCAGGGTGACCAGTCCCAGGGAGAACAGAATCGCGGCCAGGAACAGGCTGTGCTCGAGGGGGATTTCGGCCATCAGACGCCTCCTCCCTTCTCCGGTCCGGCGCGCGACTGAGATTCCTCCGAAACGGGATCGTCGCGAAGCACCGTCCGGCGTTCGTGCCGGCGCAGGTGCGAGGCCCCCACCAGTCCTGCCAACAGCAGCAGCGCGGCGAGTTGCACCCCGATCAGATAAGGGCCGAACAGGGCCAGGCCCACCTCCTCCGGCCCAACGTAAGCGGTTTCGGCCGGCCCCGTCCCTTCGGCGCTGATCACCCAGGCCAGTACCGCGAGCAGGACCGCCGAAACAAAGCCGGGACCGGCCCACACGGAGGGACGCGTCCAGCTCCGCTCCTCTTCCTGTTGCTCGCGTCCGAGGTTGAGCATCATGATCACAAACAGGAACAGCACCATGATCGCGCCGGCGTACACGATCACCTCCAGCGCCGCCACGAACGGCGCGCCCAGCTGGTAGAACAGGAGGGCCACCGCCAGGAGCGAGACAATGAAATAAATGAGCGCGTGCACCGCGTTGGTGTGCGTCACCACCCGCAGGGTGGTGAGGACGGCGACGACGGCCACAATGTAGAAGGCGGTTTCCACGGTTGCAGGATTCTCAGAACAGGCTTTTCGGATCGACGGGCGGATCTTCATTGCGGGCTTCGCCCTTGCCCTTGCCGCCGATGGCGAGGCCGGCGACCTTGTAGTAGTTGTAGCCGTGATACTTTCCCTGGCCGTCGATCAGGAGATGTTCCTTTTCATAGACCATGTTCTGGCGGTTGTACTCGGCCATTTCCACGTCGGGCACCAGCTGGATGGCGTAGGTGGGGCAGGCTTCCTCGCAAAAGCCGCAGTAAATGCAGCGGGAAAAATTGATCCGGAACATCCCCGGGTAACGGCGCCCGGTCTCGTCCTCCGCCGAATCGAGCGCGATGCAGTCCACCGGGCAGGCCACCGCGCACAGGTAACAGGCCACGCAGCGTTCGCCGCCGTCCGGGTCGCGGGTCAACACGATTCGTCCCCGGTATCGCGGCGCCAGATACGCTTTCTCCTCCGGATACTGAACGGTGACCCTCTTGCGAAAGAGGTGTTTGAAGACCAGCCACAATGTTCTGATATTACTGAGCATGGGTCGTTTCGAATTGCGGATTACGGATTGCTGATTTCTGATTCCTGATCGCGGATCCTAGTTCGCTTGTGCCAGAACCACCGCGCCGGTGATCACGAGGTTGAGGAGGGCCAGGGGGAGGATGTATTTCCAGCCCCAGGCGAGAAGCTGGTCGAAGCGGGGGCGGGGAATGGCCGCCCGCAGGAGGACAAAGAAGAGGAGGAAGGCCATCGTCTTGAGGAGGAACCAGACGATGGGCGGCAGGACCGGACCTTGCCAGCCGCCGAAGAAGAGGGTGACGATCAACGCGGAGATCAGCGTGACGCCGACGTACTCCCCGACGAAGAACATGCCGAACTTCATGCTGGAGTATTCGGTGTGGAAGCCGGCGACCAATTCGCTTTCGGCTTCGGGCATGTCGAAGGGCAGGCGGTGGGTTTCGGCCAGTCCGGCGAACAGGAAGATCAGGAACCCGAGAAACTGGGGTACGACGTACCACAACCCGGTTTGTGATTCCACGATCTCGCGCAGATTGAGCGAACCGGAGAGAATCACCACCCCCATTAGCGCCAGCCCCATGAACACTTCGTAGCTGAACATCTGGGCCGACATGCGCAGGCCCCCGAGCAGGGAGTACTTGTTGTTCGAGGCCCACCCGCCCAACACGGTGCTGTAGATTCCCATCGAGGAAACGCCGAGGAAGAAGAGGATGCCGATGTTGAGGTCGAGAATCAGGATGCCCGGTGCGACCGGTATGATCGCGAAGCCGAGGAGCGCGGTGATCACGATGATGGCCGGCGCCAGCACAAACACGGGTTTGTCCGCGCCGGGCGGAATCCAGTCTTCCTTCGTCACCATCTTGATGCCGTCGGCGACGAAGATGAGGAAACCGAAAGGCCCGCAGCGGTTCGGGCCGAGCCGGTCCTGGAAAAACGCCAGGAGACGCCGTTCGATCCACACCAGCACGCCCGCCAGCGTCATGAGTCCGATCAGGACTCCCTGGATGACGAGAAAACTGTGGAGGACCGGATTCATCGTCAGAAATGACCTTCGACGGGAAAAACGATACCGGTGAGCCCGGGAAACCCGGCCGGGACGGCGAGCACGCCGCGCGGCATGTTTGGACGGATACAGACGGGCAGCCGGTGTTCCCGGCCGTAGAGTCGCAGTGACACCTCGTCGCCTTCGCTCAAACCGCGGGACTGCGCGTCGCCTGCGCTCATCGCCAGGTACGGCGCCGCCGCGCGCTGGGCCAGGGCGGGGGCGTGCCGGCTGAGTTCTTCGGAGCCGAAGATGTGCGGCCGACCGAGGACGAGGTACTTGTTGTCCGACGGCTCGAAGGGGTCGGGAATTGCCGCGTGGAAACGGTGCGGAGCTTTTTCCGGCTCGATCAGCCGGATGCCGGGATCTCCGCCCCGGTTCGGCCCGCCGATTTCCTCCTGGAACTTGTTGAGCGACTGCACCGAGTTCCAGCCGGGCGACCAGTAGTGGCTCACGAGTGCCGCGGGCGGTTGGGTCGCGGAGCCTTCCATGGAAAAACTCAAGGGCGAATCGGGGTCGTCGGGCGGCCGGGGTTCGGACACCTCGATGTGCGCATGCATGGCGGTCCGGCCGCTGAAGCGTCGGGGTGCCCGGGGAAAACGGGCGCCGTTGGCGCGGTAATCCGCCGCCGGAGCCGCGTTCTTTGCGCCCGCCAGTTCCGGCAGATCTGCGGCGAGGGCGTCGAGGACCGCGTCCAGGTTTTTCCAGCGAGCCTCGTTGCCTGACCCGTCGCCCGCGCCCAGGCGGCCCAGCCAGCGCCACGACTCGGCAACGTCGCCTTCGAGTGGCAGAACCTGGAAGAAGCGCTGGGCCCGCCCTTCGTTGTTCACGAAGGTGCCGTCGCTTTCCGCGAACGTCCCGGCCGGCAGGACGATGTGAGCCCGGTCGGTGGTGGGCGTGCTCAGGCTGTCGAGGGCGATGAGGGTGTCGAGGCCGTCGATGAAGCGGTTGACATCGACATCGTGGGTGCGGCGGAAAAGATCGTTCTCCAGCACGATGGCGGCGTCGGCCCGCCCGGCGGAGACCTCCTCAAAGGCTTCCCGCAACGGACATTCGTTCATCATGACCGCACCGACACTGTTGGCCTCCGGCACCACCAGGCTGAGCCCGGCGGGTTTGTCGCGCCGGTGCAGCGCCCAGGCCACGTTGGCTGCGGCCTTGAGGAGGGATTGGCTGCCGAGGGTGGTGCCGGCGATGACGACGGGGCGCCGGGCGGCGGCGAGCGCCTCGGCGGCCTGCCGGGCGAGCGCGGCGTCTTCCTCCGGCAAAGCCGTCACCGCCGGGGCGTCCCCGTGTACGGCGTGCGCTACGGCGAAGGCGAAACGGGCGAGGTCGTCCGGCGCCCGGTGGAGGGTGGCGGTGGCGCAGTCGTCCAACCGGGTGTCGTCGAGGGCGGCGATGAACAGCGGCCCGCGTTCGTCCTGGATCACATCGCGCACCGCGCGGTCGTTCCAGGCCGGAACGCCGACTGCGGCCGCTTTTTCCTCGGGCGCGCGCATGACCGACTGGCGGACGGCCAGGGCCATGCGCGGCGCCGACTGGGTGAGGTCCTCGCCGAGCACCAGCACGGCGTCGGCTTCCTCGATCTCGCGCAGGGAAACCGTGCGTACCGGTCCGTTGCGGAGGAGATCGAGGGCGAATGCGATCAGCCGCGACTCCGCCGCCGGCAGACCGTTGAAGAACGCGTCGTCGCCGACGAGCGCGCGCAGTGCGTAGTTGGATTCCAGGGACGCCCGGGGCGAGCCGATTCCGATCACGCGACGGG
>SLOW01000019.1 GCA_007132315.1 Opitutales bacterium | reverse complement strand
CAAGCCCCTGACCAAACGGACCAACGGACAGTGCATGAACGCGATCATTCAGAAAATCAATCCGACCCTGAAAGGCTGGTATGGCTACTTCAAACAAGCCGAACCGGTGGCCCTTGGAGAGCCGGATGCGGGAGATCCGCCAGTCCGGTTCGGAGGGAGGGGCGACGCAAATCAATGCGTCGTCCCTACCCCTATCCGCCGTATTCCCCGCCCTCACGGGCGGGCCTACGCCCTTCTGTCCCGTAGGCCGTCTCCGTAAGGAGCGGGGGAATCGATAGCTGAAAACAGGCTCCCGCGCCCGTGCGGGTAAGGTGCCCGCGACCCCAGGTCGGCGGCCATGGGGGGAGCCTGGCCCTCGAGGTAACATTCCACTCTTCGGTGCAGAGTCCGGTTCCTCCGCCATAAGGCTGTCGCCTTCGGGCAAGACGCGGACCGGCCGGGTGTCACTCCGATTCAACCACCCGGAAATTGGAGAGGAGCGGATAGCCGCGGACCTCGCAACCGAGTTGCCTCAACCATTCGGCCGTGCGGAAGTTGGAATTCCGTAATCCGTGGTATCCATCGTCGAGCGGAACAAAGAGCAGATTCGATCCCGCTTGCCGAATCGCCTCGTCTGAATACGAACGCCACTGTTCGTCCAGCGCGTCGAGTAAACGCAAAGCATCCTCCTTTTCCGCGTAAAAACGGATCGTCCGGCGTCCGCCCACTGCACGGCGGAAATGTTGTTCATCGCGCGGCAACGTCCGGTAAGCCAGAGTGCCCCGCCCAAATCCGAACAGCGCCCGCACCGTGGTTACCGGTCCGGTTTCGCGAAGCGCGTAAAAATGCCATTCGCCGAATCCGTATTCGCGGACCGATTCGTCGTCGGCCGGTAACGCCAGACGGGTGTGTCGGCCGTAGTCGGTCAGGAACACCGGAACCGGTTCGCTAACGTTTCCCGGAGCGCTCAGACGCCAGGCGCAGCCCGAGCAGAAGACCGGCAACACAAGCAAAGCGACAGCGATCTTCGCCATTAAAAACGGTTTCCGGTTCGGCAGCCTCCCCCATCGTGTGTACCCCGCAAGGTCGGGCTGAAAGCGCAGGCCTGCGTGATGAAACCATAAATCGGCAGCGCCGTTTCTCAGACAACGCCTCACATCGACACAAAACGGCCGGATATCGGATAAAGTCATCCGGAGGCGCGACATCCCGCGCCGGTCGTTTTGGTCTTCCGAAATCACGTCCCTTTCCCTAGTGCGTGTTTCCCGTGAACGCAATGTACCTTCGCAGCCGCCTCGCACGATTGTGTTTCTTCACCACTGCTTTCGCTGACAGGGATCCCGCGGGCTGTCTCCGCACGAACAAAATCACCGGGATTCCCGTCCGCACGCTCCCAGCGGGCGAAGATGCCGCAGGGAAGGGTTTTATTGTCGGATCGGACGGGAAGGCCGATTTCACCGGCGCGGACGGGGCCCGGAAGGTTAAGGCCGTGGAGGGTTTCGCGCAGGAGGTTGGCCAGGACGGTGGGGGAGAGGTAGGCGGTGTAGGCGTTGATGAGGAAAAAGAGCGGGGCGTCGGAGAGGAGTTGCCGGCACTCTTGCAGGAACGGCCAGAGGTCGTTTTCGAGTTTCCACATCTCGCCGCTTTTGCCGCGGCCATACGAGGGCGGGTCCATGATGATGCCGTCGTAGCGGCGGCCGCGGCGGATTTCGCGACGGACGAATTTTAGACAGTCGTCGACGATGTACCGGATCGGCGCTTCGGCGAGGCCGGACAGGTCGGCGTTGCGCCGGCACCACTCCACCATGCCTTTGGCCGAATCGACGTGGCAGACCAAGGCCCCGGCTTTGGCGGCCGCCACGGTGGCGGCGCCGGTGTAACCGAACAGGTTCAGAACCCGAGGCGGTTTTTCACTCGCGCGGATCAGACGCGAAAACCAGTCCCAATTAACCGCCTGCTCCGGAAAGAGTCCGGTGTGTTTGAAATTGGTCGGACGTATCCGGAATTTTAGTTCGCAGTAGGCGATGGTCCACTCTTCCGGCAATCGCGTGCGGAATTCCCACTCTCCCCCGCCCCGGGAGCTGCGGTGGTACATCGCGTCGTAGTCCGTCCACGGCTCTCCCGATCGCCGGGGCCAGATGATCTGCGGGTCCGGGCGCACCAGGACAAATTCCCCCCAGCGCTCCTGTTTCATGCCGTCGCCGCAATCCAGCAACGCGTAATCCTCCCACCGGTCGGCTGTGATCGGTCCCGCCATCCTCAATCGGACGATTTCCGGCGGCCGGTTTTCCCGAATATCAGTCCAAGCAAACCGCCCACCAGAAAGATGAATCCGAGGGCGATCGGGTTCAGCACTAGGAGGATTCCCAAAGCCCGCAGGATCAGCGCCAGCAGAACATAACCAAAGACCCAGATCGCACCGCTCTTGAGAAAGAGGAGCATGTCCAGCGCCTCTTTGCGGACACCTTTATCCTCCTCCCCTTCATCGGTCATCCCGTGGATCGTCTCCTCCCGATCGGCCAGCAACGCCCTGGCCCGTTCCGCCTGGTTCTCGGGGACGCGTATTTCGATGGTTTTCGTGTCGGCGTAACGGGCGTCGTCCAGGAAAACCTGGATGTCGGCGGCTTCCAATAGGGCTTTGGCAACAAAGGCCTCTTCCCGGCCGGAATATCGGGCTACTGTAATCATGACGGACAGTACTCGGCGATTTGATTCAATGCGACTCAACAAATGCAACTCCGCAGCGGCTGGCAAGCCGTTCTCCCAGAGCCCGCAGGCAGGTTCTGTTCCGATGGTGAAAAAGAAAGTATCGTTCGTGTACGCTCTCCGACGGATTCGCCAACAGATTGAGCTGAAAACGGCCATCTCCTTCCCGGCACAGCTGAAACCCCCGCACATCCTCGAGCGCGATGGTGAAATGGTCCTTCCAGCACTTGCGCACGACCTTTCCGGCCTCGCGGTCGATGGCCGCGAACCCCCAGAACGCCCCATAGGCCCGACTCACCAGGGTGCCGAGAAAAAACCCCAACGCCGGCGCCACCAGCAGGAAAAGCCGCAAGAGTTGGGCGCAGTGCTCGCGAAACATCTCGTGCACCGCCGCCAACGCCAGGAGCATCCCCGCCAGCACGACGAACACCAGCGCACTGAAAGCCAGGAAAAAGATCAGCCAACGCCCGCGCAGGCAGGGCTCGAGGAACAACACCTCGCCGGCCTCGCTCCAGCGCGGCAACGGCATGAACCCAGTGTGGCCCGGCACGGGAAGCGGTTTGGAGGAGATTTCCATCGACATGAGAAACGGGCTTGTACCACAAAGAACACAAAGAACACAGAAAAAGGCGTCCCAGGTGCGATTTTTCCCAAGTAAAAGCAGTTGACGCCCCTCCCCCGATCCTCTTTGATCATTCTTTTATCACGACGGCGAGATAGCTCAGTTGGTAGAGCAGAGGACTGAAAATCCTTGTGTCCCCGGTTCGATTCCGGGTCTCGCCACCTCAATCAAAAATCCGCTCGGTTATGCCGAATGCGGATTTTTTGTGCTCCAAACCCGATAAAAATAATACCAAAATAATACCACCTTCATGGTAATCAATATGGTTTCAGTGATCACTTTAGTCGGGAACATCCACAGCCTGCACCTCCTTCCCAGCACCCGCCTCCCTTGCCTTTCCGGCCTCGTCCGACCATGGTCGAACACCATGGCTCTGACCCGCTCCCATCGGAACAGGATTCTCGCCGGCGTCTGCAGCGGCATCGCCGAGTCCCAGAACCGGGATCCGACGGTGGTGCGGCTGTTGTGCCTGCTGCTTACCGGGCTGACCGGGATTTTCCCCGGGCTGGTGGCGTACGGAGCCTTGTGGGCGGTTATGGCCCCGCCCGCCCCGGGAGCCTCCGACCGTGCGCTTAAATTGCCCACCACGCTCCCCAGTGGCGGCTCTCAGGACTTGGACGTCCGGTAGTTGACCGGAAACTCGGGCGGAGAATCAGGACACCAATCCTCACAATGCAGCGGCCGCCTCGAACCGCCGCCTGCTCCCCATCTCCCCTTGCCAGCGCTCCGGGCAGCCTCCATGCTCGCCCACCGATGGCCTTCCGTTTCTTTCGACGCATAACACTGGTTCCCGGCGTAACCCTGAACCTCACCAAGCGGGGCGGCTCGCTCTCCTTCGGCCCGCGGGGCGCCAAACTGACCGCGGGTACCAGCGGGGTGCGGCGGACCCTCAGCGTTCCCGGAACCGGGCTCTGGTACACCGAGCACGCGGGGGTGAAACAGGGGCGGGGCAAAGGACGATCCCGTAGGTCCGCCAACCAGTCCCCGCCCACGCCGACCGT
>SLOW01000246.1 GCA_007132315.1 Opitutales bacterium | reverse complement strand
GCCGACGACGGCACCGTCGGCTGGGGGCAGTCGGTGCCGATAGCGCGGTGGAGTTACGAGACGTTCGAGACGGCGGTCGTGTTGTTGCACGACTATTATGCTCCAGCACTGATCGGGCACGATCCCGCGGATATCGAAGGCGCGCACGCCCGGATGAGCGAGGCGGTGGCGAACGGCTTTTCCACCGGCAATCCGATCACCCGTTCCGGGATCGACATCGCCTTGCACGACCTGGCGGGAAAACTTGCGGGCCGGTCCCTGGCGGAGATGTGGGGCATGCCTTCCGGTGGTCCGGTGGAGCTGAGCTGGACCGTAAACGTCGTAAACCTGGAGGATCTGGAACGGTTGCTTGAAGAGGGGCGGGAAGCCGGGTGCCGGAACTACAACATCAAAGTCGGCCCCGACCCGGAATTCGACCGGGAGTTGGCCCGGCGGGTGCGCGAGGCCGCGCCCGATTCGTTCTTGTGGGCCGATGCCAACACCGGTTATTCGGTGGAAACGGCCCTCCGGGCGGCGCCGGTTCTCGCGGACGAGGGGGTGGATATCCTCGAGTCGCCCTTGCCGCCGAATCGAATCGACGGTTATTTGCGCCTCAAGCGCCAAGGGGCGTTGCCGATTCTTATGGACGAAGGACTGGTCAGTCCGGTGGAAGTGGAAGAATTCGCGTCTCTCGGGATGATCGACGGGGTGGCGATGAAGCCGGCGCGGACCGGGGGGCTTTGGTCGTGCCGGCGGCAGATCGAAACCTGCCGTGAACGGAACCTGCTGTGGGTGGGAAGCGGTTTGACCGATCCGGATATTTCGTTTGCCGCTTCGGTCGGCCTCTATTCGGCCTACGGTTTGGAGAAACCCGCGGCTTTGAACGGCGCACCGCAGTTCCTAAATGAAAGCGTGCTGAAACACGACCTGTCGATAACCGAAGGCAAGGTGGATCCTCCCGTGGGACCGGGATTGGGGATTGAGGTGAATGAGGACAAGGTGGACGAGCTCATGCGGCGAACCGGAGGCGACCGTTTAATGGAGCGGCTTTGCCCGGTCTCCGGCGGTGCGGCGGCGATCGCGGAATGAATCGACTGGATACGCCGAGCTCATGAACGAAGCCGAACCGTCGAAAACGAATGCGCTTTCATCCGGCCGGCCGGATCACGATCGCCTGAAGGCGGCCAATGAAGCCGGGGGGCTCACCAAGTTGCGAACTTATGTGTCGCTTTCCGGTCCGGGTTATCTGCAGAGCGCCATCACCCTCGGCGGCGGTTCGCTCGCCGGCAGTCTGTACCTCGGCGTGCTCGCGGGCCCGGGAATGCTCTGGGTGCAACCGCTGGCGATGTTGTTCGGCATCATCATGCTTTCGGCGATCGCTTATGTTACCCTTGCCACCGGCCGGCGCCCGTTCGAGGCGATCAACACGGAGGTCAATCCGGTGTTCGGCTGGGGGTGGGCGCTGGCGGCGTTTGTCGCCAACATGGTCTGGGTCATGCCGCAATATGCCCTGGCTGTGGGCGTCTTTCAGCAGAACCTGTTGCCCGGCGTTTTCGGCGAGGACGGCCTGTTGCCTCATGTTGTCAGCAACCTGATCCTTGTGTCGGCCATATTCGCCGGTGCGCTGTGGGTCACTTGGAGCTACGGAAAACCCGGGCCGGGGGTGAGGTTGTTCGAGTTGCTACTCAAGTTGATGGTGGCCTTCATTGTCCTCGCCTTTGTCGGAGTCGTCTTCCGTCTCGCGATCGAACCAGGCGCCCTGAACTGGAGGGAAATCTTCAGCGGCTTTATTCCAAACCCGGGTATGCTGACGCGCCCCGCCGACGGATTCGAGGTGATCCTGGCTCACCTGCCATCGGAATTCGCCGGATATTGGCGCGAGATCATCGTCGGCGATCAACGCGGGGTGGTTGTTACGACCGCGGCGACAGCGGTCGGGATCAACATGACGTTTATCTTCGGCTACTCCCTCCTGCGACGCCGGTGGACCCGGGAGTTTCGGGGGTTTGTCAAATTCGATCTCGCCACCGGCATGCTGATTCCGTTTCTGGTCGCCACATCCTGCGTGGTGGTGGCCGCCGCCAGCCAGTTCCACGGGGTTCCGCAGCACGGACTGATGGAAGCCGAGGAAATCGCGGAAGTGCGCCGGGAGATCGGACAGGATGAGCGTGCGCATCCCACCGGAGATCGGCAGGCGTCGGCGAGACAACGCGCCGATTACCAGGCGCTCCTGCTCGAGCGCGCACTCTTGGCGAAGAACGACCGGGACGCCGCGACCGTCCTGGAGGAACTCGGTGCTCTCGCCGGTGACGATCGGGATGATCGCATCGCCGAACTGATCGGCGGGACCACGAGATACGATCGTTATCTGGCGGCCACACTGGTGCATCGGAACAGTTTCGATCTCGCGAACGCCCTCGAACCGCTCCTCGGATGGGCCTTCTCACAGATTGTCTTCGGCTTGGGCGTGTTCGGCATGACTTTCTCCAGTATTGTGATGTTGATGGTCATTTCGGGGATCGGGTTTTGCGAGTTCTTCCACAAACCACACGAGGGGAAGTGGTTTCGCATCGGTTCGCTGTTTCCGGTTACCGGACTTCTCGGCGCGTTCTTCTGGGCGGGACAACCGTGGCTGGTGGTGCCGACTTCGGTGTTCGCCTTTCTCCTGATACCGCTCGCTTATATTTCCTTCTTTGCGCTGATGAACCAGAAGCGGCTTCTGGGTGTGGATATGCCCACGGGAAGGAGGCGTGTCGCCTGGAATCTGCTCATGGGGGTCGCCCTCCTGATTATCGTACCGTCGAGCCTGTTCGTGCTCCACGATCGATACGGCTGGAGCGGCATGATGGTCGCGGCCGGCTTTGTGGTATTCGCGGGGGCGGTCCACCTGCTTCGTGCCCGACGTGGGTAAGCGGGAAGGGGAATTCGCGTCCTTTCTTGTGACGGCTTTTTCGGGTGGATGTTTTTGCTTGGCTGGTGCCGCATCGAACGTCAGGTCTATGGTTAGACTTCAGTGATGCTCGAATCTGATTCCGATAATCTTCAGAAAAGAGATAGGGCTGCTTTAAGTTTTCCAATGAGGACTCTGCCGACAATGAAGGATGTTGCCGACCGTGCGGGCGTGCATCCATCAACGGTCTCGCGCGTTCTGAGCAACAGTTCGCGGGTTACGCCAGCGACGAGGGAAAAGGTTCTCGCCGCTGTCGATGTGCTTGCCTATCGGCCCAATCGTTACATCAGCGCTCTGATGCGCAATCGGCGCCAAAGGCAAACGCCGGCGCCTTTTCTGGCCGGCGATTGGGGGCGCGAGCCGTTCCTGGAATGGATCGATAGCGAGCGGCCCGATGCGATCCTTTGTTATACACGGCACGGATTGCCCTTTGAGTGGCTGGAGTCGGCCGGGATCCGGGTTCCTGAAGAGATCGGGGTGGCAAGCTTGGCCTGTTCCCAGGGCGGCTCTGTTTCCGGAGTGCTGGAACGCTGGGAGTCGCAGGCGATCCGTAGGGTCAACCTGGTGATCGATTTGTTGGCCGACAATACCCTCGGTACTCATGAGTGCCCGAACGTGTCGATTGTGGATGCGGGGTGGAATCCGGGCAATACCTTGCGGCGGGTGAACGGGCAACGGCCGAACCTTTGATTTTGTGCAGTCCGGAGGTCGCGACACGCATTTCCAGCGTGGGGCTTTCATCGGTGCGCCTGGGATCGTCTCAACGCTGAAACCGCAGTGTTTGGGGCGCGGTCATACCGCTCGTTCGAGCTGTTTCTTTGGTAAAATGCAACGATGTGTCGGGAAAAGCTTTTGAAGCCGTTTGCGGGCGGTATTTTCATGGGTTCGTGATTCACCAGTTTCTGAATCCACTTCCATCCAACCTCGAAAAAACCGCTTTGGAACCTACGGTTCGGGATTGTTTCGATCGGGCAGGAGGGTCGGGACGCCCCCCGGACCCGCGGTCGGTTTCGTTCACCTTGAATCCATAGAATTCCTGCTCTGGCGGCACGATAAACGTGCGAATCAAAAAAATGAATACAAATTCCGGAAAACTCGCTTACTCGACGCTCATCATTTCAGTGTTAACCCTGATGACGTTTGTTCGATCTCCGCTCGATGCCCAGCACAACGGCGTGGAGCCCGCGCTGGAATTCGCCAACCCGGGCGACAGAATCGTGGTGCCCGGAGGCATGACCGTCCCGGCCGACAGCGACGTGGAATTGAGAGTCTGGCTGTTCCCCACGGCGTGGTTAAGTGGAAATCCGGGGTTGTGGCGTGCCGGCTTTGGCGAAGGCAACCCGAATGACGGCACGTTCAATATCTTCCAGGGCGACACCGGAAGGCCGTGGGTCCGGTGGGGCCAGTTGTTCTTGTATTGGTAGGTGGTCCCGCGGAGATTGTCGATATCCGGCGTCGAACCGTCCAGGGTGTAGATGATGATGACGTCGGGATCGGGTTGCGACAGGGTCAGCTCGAAATCGGCCTCGTGGAATCCGCCCTGGTGGGAAAACGCGACCGGTTCGAGGTCGGAGGGATAGGCCGTTGTGTTGTTGGGACCGCCGGGCCATCCAGAAGAGCGGCATCAGGCAGGCAATTACCGTGCGTGCGGAAACCACCCGCGGGGAAAAGGTATTCATCTTTCCAGTGTTGGCGAATTACCCCGGATTCGGCAAGGCCGCCACCGAAATAAACACGTGAGCATCGTTGCACGCCGTCGGGAGAACCGGGTGTGTGATTCGTTTGTGGTCTGTCGGCGAAGCGCGACCGATGCTTGGCGGTTCCGTTCAGGAACGTGCCAGTGAGGAACCGTCCGCGGCGGGGGTGTTCCGGGAGAACCAACGGGCGATGATTCGACGGTGGAGGTCTTCGGGGGCAAGGCCATGGGCGGCGCGGAGCTCGTTGACTCCCGAGCCGTGGTCGATGAATTCATCGGGCCAGCCGATGCGTTCCAGTGGAATCGTGCATTCCGCTTCGGAGAGGGATTCCAGCACCGCCGTGCCGAAGCCGCCGGTGACGACGTGATCCTCCAAGGTGACCAGCAGCCGGAAGGCGGCGGCGTGTTCGCGGAGGAGAGCGGTGTCGAGAGGTTTGGCGAAACGGGCATTGACGACACAGACCGAAATATCCTCTTCCGAATACAGGCGTTCAGCGAGGGCGAGCGCCTCTTGGACCATGGGGCCGAGTGCCCAGATCGCGATGTCGGTTCCCTCGCGCAGCACCTCCGCCTCGCCCAGGGGAATTCGGACGGCTTTTTTCTTGATGGGCGCGCCGGAACCGGCGCCTCGAGGGTAGCGGATGAAGGTGGGCGACGGGGTTTGGATCGAGGTGTGGAGCATATCGACCAGTTCGTCTTCGTCGGCGGGCTGCATCAGGATCGCATTGGGGACGGATCGCAGGTAGGCGATGTCGAACAGGCCGTGGTGGGTGGGGCCGTCGTTCGGGGACAACCCGGCGCGGTCCAGGGCGAAGGTGACCGGGATATTCTGCAGGCAGATGTCGTGGATGATGGGATCGACGGAGCGCTGCAAAAAGGTGGAATAGATCGCGCACACCGGATGCAGGCCGCGGACCGCCAGGCCGCCGGCGAAGAGGACGGCGTGTTCCTCGGCGATGCCGACGTCGAAATACTGTTGCGGCAATTCCTCGCGCAGGAGGTTGAGCCCGGTGCCGCTGGGCATGGCCCCGGTGATGCCCACGACCCGGGAGTCGTCGCGGGCGAACCGGACCAGGGCGTCGCCGAAGACATCCTGGTAATTGGGCGGTCCGTTGGTGGCGGACTTCTTGCTGTGTCCGGTTTCAAGATCGAACGCGCTGGTACCGTGAAAACGTTCCGGGTGGCCGAGCGCGGCTTCGTAACCCTTGCCCTTCTTGGTGATGATGTGCACCACGATCGGCTGATCGGAGTTCCTGGCGAAATGCAGGTTCTTTTCCAGGAGCTCGAGATCGTGGCCGTCGAACGGACCCAGGTACCGCAGTCCGTATTTCTCGAAAATGCAGGAGGGAACGAAGAAATTCTTGGCGGATTGTTTGGTCCGGGATCCCATGCGCCGGATGGATTCTCCGCCGGGGATATGTTTGAGAAACGATTCCAGATCGTGGTGGACCCGATTGTAGATGGGGTTCGTGATGAGTTCGTTGAGATAGGAGGACAGCGCGCCGACATTGCGGTCGATCGACCACTCGTTGTCGTTGAGGACCACGATCAACCGGTTGGTGTTGGCGACGATGTTGTTGAGCGCTTCCATGGTGATTCCGCAGGTCAGCGCGGCATCGCCGACGACCGCCACCACATGTTCGTCGCCGCCCAGGCGGTCGCGGGCCGTGGCCAAACCGAGCGCGGCGGAGAGAGCGGTCCCGGCGTGTCCGGCGCCCCAGACGTCGTGCTCGCTTTCCTCGCGTACCAGGAAACCGCTGTAACCGCCGGTCCGGCGAATGCGGTCGAATTTCTCATCCTGCCGTCCCGTGAGCAGTTTGTGGACGTAACCTTGGTGGGAAACATCGAATACGAATTTGTCCTTCGGGGTGTCGAAGGCGCGGTGCATCGCCAGGGTCAGCTCGACGACGCCGAGGTTCGGACCCACGTGGCCGCCGTTGGCGGAGGTCACGGCCAGAATACGCCGGCGGATTTCCTCGGCCAACCGGGGCAGTTCGGCGAAGGGGATCTGCTTGAGGTCGGCGGGCGAGGCGATGCGGGGCAGGATCGGTTCGTCGGAATGCTGGGAACTGCTGGACATGGTTTCCGTGTTACTGCTGGCAGCTCTATTGCTCCCGGTCCGGGTCAAAGTCCTCGAAGTCGGGTTCGCCCTTCACGTTTTCCTTCAGAAGCTCGATTTTCAGTTCGGCGTTGCGAAGACGTTTCTCACAGATTTTCAGCAACTTGTCCCCCTCTTCGTAGCGCGCGATCAAGCGGTCCAGGGGGACGTCGCCCCGTTCCATCTGATCGACGATGGATTCGAGTGTTTCCAGAGCTTCCTCGAAGCTGGGTTCGTCGTTTTCGTTTTTTTCCGCCTTGGGCACAGGGAAAAGATGGCAGCTCTCTTCCGCATTTCAACCTATTCTTGCTAATCCTCGACTGACTGTGTTTTCTGTTCTTCATCATGGCGTACGCCGACGAACCGAATGTGGTCACCGAAAAACGGGTCCGACGGAAATACATTTATATCGCTCTCGGAATGGTGTTGTTTCTGCTGATTGTTTTCAGCGCCGTCCTGGAGCCCTGGTTTCGCGAATTTCAACGGCGGCAGACCCCTTCCGGACCGCAAGGGGGCGATCTTTACTTCATCACCCTGGAGGACCGGCGGGTATCCCTGGAATTGGCCCGGCTTCCGCCGACCAATTGGCTCACCGTTTTCATGCGTCCGGCCAGGCATTACCCCGATTGGGATCCGGCGGATTACCGGATGTCCTATTTTATCGAGGGAATGCGGGAGCCGGATTTTCTCGAGTGGCACGAAGGTGAATTCCGCCTGATTCCGCCCGACGTGCTGGCGGAGCTGGACCCGATGGATCTCGCGGAGACCCGTTTCCCGGTTATTGAGAACTTCTACGGACCCTCGAGCTTTTCCTTGCCGCCATCCATTGACTACCGGCTGCAGTTGCGGATTCACCGCGACGACGGAGTCGCCTGGGAAGGTTCGCGGATGTCCTACGGGCCGGCCGCCCACCGGCACTAGCAGCCTGTCGGCGAAGCCCGACAGACTCCTGGCCTGAATTATTCACCGGGCAATTTGCGTTTGCGGCCCGGCCGGACCCCGGTCAAGGTGACGGGCTTATGCTCATGAACGAGGTCATCGCCGTCTTCCTCTTACTCCTGTTGTGCAAGACCGGATTCGAGCTCTGGCTCGATGTCCTGAACCGCAACCACGTGCGGCGGCACGCCGACGCCCCGCCCGAGGCATTGCGGGAGGTGATGCCGAAGGAAACGTACCGGCGCGCGGTCGAGTACACGCTGGCCAAAAACCGGTTCGGGATGGTCGAGACGGTTTGGGGAGTGGTGGTCTTGGTGGCGGTCATCGTCAGCGGGGTTCTACCCTGGTTTTACGACGCGGTGGCGGGCGGCCCGGATCCGTCGGTGTGGCGCGAGGGTATGTTTTTTGTGGCCGTGCTGATACTCCTCAGTGTGCCGGGTCTTCCGCTGGAGTGGTGGAGCCAGTTTCGTCTGGAGGAGCGGTTCGGGTTCAACAAAACGACGCTCAAATTGTGGATCTCCGACCGCATCAAAGGGCTCGCGGTCGGTCTGGTGATCGGATACCCGCTGATTTGTGTACTCCTGGCCCTGGTCACCTGGGGCGGGGATTACTGGTGGGTCTGGGCGTTTGCGTTTTTCTTTGCCTTCCAGCTAGTGATGATGGTGCTCTATCCCATGCTGATCATGCCCCTGTTCAATAAATTCACTCCTCTTCCCGAAGGCGAGCTCCGGCGGCGGCTGATGGACCTCGCGGACCGGACCGGTTTCAAAGCGAAGACCATTCAGGTGATGGACGGAAGCCGCCGCTCCACCCATTCCAACGCGTTCTTCACCGGGTTCGGCCGTTTTCGGCGCATCGTCTTGTTCGACACGTTGATGGAGCAATTGGAAAAACCGGAATTGGAAGCGGTGCTGGCGCACGAGATCGGTCACTACAAGAAGGGGCACATCCCGCGCATGCTCGGACTGTCGGCCGTCATGGTGCTGCTCGGCTTCTGGGTGATCGCCTGGCTCGCGGAAAGCGCGTGGTTTTACGAAGGGTTCGGCTTCGACCCGGCCGCGTCCGGTTTGGCGCCGGCTTTCCTGCTGTTCGCGCTGCTCAGCGGCCTGGTCACCTTTTGGCTCTCCCCTCTGTTCAACGTCCTCTCCCGCAAGCACGAGTACGAGGCCGACGCCTTCGCGCGCGACGCGGTGGGGGAGCCCGAGCCGCTGGTCGGCGCCCTGCGCAAACTCTCGGAAAAGAATCTCAGCAACCTCACACCGCATCCGCTCTACAGCGCCATGCACTACTCGCACCCCACGCTGGTTGAGCGGGAGACCGCCCTGAAACAAGCATGATCCAGCACGTTATTCGACCGGCCCGCCCCGCTCGGTACCGGGGTCTGTCCCTGCTTGTCATCGCGAGCCTTGCGATGTGTCTCGGTGCGTCGCCGGTCCGTGCCGAGGTGGTTCGCATCGCCACCTACAACGTCGAAAATTACCTGGTGATGGACCGCTGGGTGGACGAGCAGAACCGGTGGCGGCCCGACTATCCGAAACCGGAATCTGAAAAGGCGGCCGTGCGCCGGGTGATTCGGGCCGTGGCCCCGGATGTCATCGCCCTTCAGGAAATGGGAGCGCCGCCGTTTTTGAAGGAGCTCCAGCGGGACCTGCGCCGGGAAGGGTTGGATTATCCGTACGGATACGTGCTGGAGGCGTATGACGAAGTCCGCCACGTGGCGGTGCTCTCGCGTCTGCCGTTTCGCGGCGTGGTGGCGCACACCGATCCGGATTTCCCGTATTTCGGCGAACGAAAACCGATCAAGCGCGGTCTCCTGGAAGTCGGATTCGAAACCGCGGGCGAACCCTGGACGTTGTTCACGGGCCACCTGAAAAGCAAGTGGACGGAACGGGACGACGATCCCCAGGCCGAACGCAGGCGGGTGGGGGAAGCGACCGCCGCCCGCAACCGGATCCTCGAACGCGTCGTGCCGGATGCGGGCGATTTGTTCGTGATCGCGGGGGATTTGAACGACACCCGCGACACCCCCGCCGTGCGCCGCTTTCTGCGGCGGGGCGACGTGACGATCTCCGTCCCGGTGGACGCGGCCGACTCGCGGGGGCATCTGTGGACGCAGCACTGGGAACGTCAGCACCTTTACAGCCGCATCGATTACATCCTGACTTCGCCCGGCATGCGGGAACGTCTTGTGCCCGGTGCGTTTGGCGTGTATGATGGTCCGGACTACCGGATCGCCAGCGACCACCGGCTGGTCTGGGCCGATTTGCGGTTTGGCCCGCGGGAGGACTAGGATTACCTGCGGAGGGATTTATGGTGACTGAAACAATTAAGGCGACTGAAACCGCGTGGACACCCGATCGCGGTGGAGACATGGAGACCGAAGCGCAGGTCGCTTCTCTCGGACTCTACGTGCACGTGCCTTTTTGCGCGGTGACGTGTGATTTTTGCGCCTTTTATCAGAAGCGTCCGGAACGGGGCGACTTCCGGCGTTACCTGGACGGGATTCGCCGTGAGCTCGATCTGCTTCAACCGGACCGGCCCTTCGACACCGTTTTCTGGGGCGGGGGCACGCCGGGGCTCTTGCCTCCGGAGTTTATCCGCGAGCTCGGAGCGTTGATTCGGCCCCGGACCCGGGGTGACGCGACCGAGTGGAGCGTGGAACTCACGCCCGCCTGCGCCCGCGAGGCCCGGCTCGAGGCGTTGCGGGAAATCGGCGTAAACCGGATTTCTCTCGGCGTGCAGTCGTTTCAATCCCGGCTGCTCGAGGTGATGGGACGCCGGTCCTCGCGCGAAGCCGCGCACGAGGCCTTCTCCCGGTTGCGGGCTCACGGCTTTGACAACGTCAATTTGGATCTGATGTTCGCCTTTCCCGGACAGACGAGGGCGGAGTGGGAATCGGACTTGCTGGAAGCTGCGGCGCTCGAACCGGAACACTTGTCCACCTACTGTCTGACGTTCGAGGAGGATACCGCCCTGTGGGTCAAACTGGCGGAGGGCCGGGTGGCTCGCGAGGAGGACGCCGAGATCGATTTCTTCGCGGTGGCCGAGGACATCCTGGAACGCTGGGGTCTGTTCAAATACGAAACCTCGAATTTCGCTCGGCCCGGACGTGCCTGCCGACACAACCTGCACACCTGGCGGATGGGAGAGTGGGCGGGCCTGGGCCCCGCCGCGGCCTCGCAGCACCGGGGTCTGCGCGGATCCAATCCGGCCGCCCTCGACGAATGGCTGACGGGTCTCGCGGCGGGCGAACGCGCGACCCGCGAGCGGGTACCTCTGACCGACTCCCTGCTGGCGGCCGATTGCCTGATCTTCGGACTGCGGCTTCGCGACGGTGTCGATCCGACGGCGATCGACAAGCGGTTTCCCGGAGTCATGCCGGAAACGCTTTCGCCATTTCTCGACCGCCTGCGCGACGAGGGACTGCTGGAACGGTCCGCGTCCGGACGGGTGCATCTGACCGCCCGCGGTCGCCTTCTGGCGGACCGTGTGGGAGCGGAGATTCTGGAACGCTTCGATTGAGCGCTTGACCCGGCCTTCAATCGCGTTTCGACATCCATTTGATATGAGCAAAGAAGACAACGAAGGATTGGACGCCGTCGAACGCGCCCGGGCCTATTACAACAGTGAAGACGCGGATACCTTCTACTATACCGTGTGGGGCGGTGAGGATATTCACGTCGGGATTTACGAGTCGGACGACGATTCGATCTTCGACGCCAGCCGCCGAACGGTAGAACGTATCGCCGCGAAGATCCGCAATCCCGGCAAGGAGATGCATGTGATCGACCTGGGCGCCGGGTACGGCGGCGTGGCGCGCTATCTGGCCAAACACTACGGATGCCGCGTCGTGGCTTTGAATCTGAGCGAAGTCGAGAACGAGCGCGACCGCCAGATGAACAGGGAACAGGGGCTGGACGAACTGATCGAGGTGGTGGACGGGAGTTTCGAGAAGCTCGATTACAAGGACAATGCCTTTAATGTGGTCTGGTCTCAGGATTCGTTCCTGCACAGCGCCGATCGCGACCAGGTCATCGCCGAGGCCGCGCGCGTGCTGAAACCGGGTGGCGACCTGCTGTTCACCGATCCGATGATGACTGACGAGTGTCCCAAAGACGTCCTGCGTCCCATTCTGGACCGCATTCACCTGGAGACCCTAGGTTCGCCGGGGTTTTACCGGGAAGCGGCCAAACAGCACGGCCTTCGGGAATTGGAGTTCGAGGAAATGGCCGATCAGCTGCCCCGGCACTACGGACGGGTGCTGGCGGAACTGGAATCGCGTGAGGACAGACTGAAGGACATGGTCAGCATGGACTACCTGGAGCGCATGAAAACGGGGCTCCGGCACTGGGTCGATGGCGGCCGGAACGGTCACCTCACCTGGGGTATTTTTCATTTCAGCAAGTAAGGTACCGCCGGCCGCACCGCTCTTGGCATGGTTCCGTATCCCTCCCGCATCAAGCGAATCGTCAGTATTCCTCCGTATTGGCTGACCCATGCCGTTTACCGCATCCAGGTTACCGGAACGGAACACCTGCCGGAGTCGGGTGGCGCGCTGTTGATCGGGAACCATCTGTCCTACGTCGATGTGGTGGTCCTGCAGGCAGGCCTGCCCCGGGCGATCCGCTACATGGGAGCGAGCTGGTTGTTCGAGCGGCCCCTGTTGCGCTCGGCGATGCGCTGGTTCGACGTTGTTCCGGTGGCGTCCTCGCGCCCGCGGGAAGCGCTGCGCCGGGCCGCGACCTGCCTGCGGAATGGCGAAGTGGTTTGTCTCTTCCCGGAGGGCGGGATCAGTGTCGGTGGCGAGTTGAAGCCGTTCAAATCCGGATTTTCCTATTTGGCCCGCATCGCCGGCGTTCCCGTTGTGCCCTTTCATATCAGCGGGCTCTGGGGCTCGATGTTTTCCTATTACGGCGGCCGATTGTTCTCGCGCCTGCCCCGCCGGTTGCGGCCGCAGGTGCGCATCAGCCTGGGAGCGCCACTAAAGGCGGACGAAATGGAACCGGAAAGCGCCCGCAGCCGGGTGCTGGCGTTGGCGGAACGGACCGCGCGGGCGGTTTGAAACCGTTTGCTTGAACCGAGTGCCGTTCCTTCCGGGCGTTCAGATCAGACTTTCGCGCGGTCGGCGTGGGGCGCCAGATAGCGTTCGCGGAGGTAACGCAGCAGCGGCGCGGTGGAGAGGGGACGGCCGGTGGCGAGTGTCACGATCTCATCAGTCTCGAAGCGACGACCATGGCGATGAATCGTCTTGAGCAACCACTCCAGCAGGGGGCCGAACTCGCCGCGAGCGAATCCGTCTTCGAGGCCGGGCAACGCCTCGCGCGCGGTCTCCCAGAGTTGGGCGGCGATCAGATTGCCGAGGGTGTAGCTCGGGAAATAACCGAATCCGCCGCTCGACCAATGGATGTCCTGAAGGACCCCTTCGCGGTCGTTGGCCGGCTCCAGGCCGACGATCGATTGCGAGAGACGGTTCCATTCTCCGGGCAGGTCGCGCACCGCCAGATTTCCGTCGAAGAGGGTGCGTTCGAGCTCGAACCGGAGCATGATGTGCAGGTTGTAGGTGACTTCGTCGGAATCGACTCGTATCGGATTTCTGCTGACGCGATTGATCGCGGCCAGGAGGGCATCGTCCGGAACGTGTCGCAATTGCTCGGGAAAGTGTTCCCGGTATAGCGGGCCGAAATAGGTCCAGAACGCCCGGCTCCGGCCGACCTGATTTTCCCACAGGCGACTCTGCGACTCGTGGACGGCCATGCCGACGGCCTCTCCCAGCGGTGTCGCGCAATCCTCGATCGGAAGGCCCTGACAGTATAGACCGTGACCGGCTTCATGCAGGGAGCTGAAGAGGGAATCCAGCGGATTGTCTGGAAAGAACCGGGTTGTCAGGCGTGTGTCCCGCCCGTCGCCGGAGCAGAACGGATGGACCGAGCGGTCGAGGCGTCCGCGTTTGTAGTCGAATCCGATCTTTGCAGTCGCCAGGCGGGCGAATTGCTCCTGTCGCTCCACGGGGAAGCCGCGGAACAGGTCCGGGTCGGCGGGTTCCTGGGATTCCAGAATCGCCCCGGCCAGTTCCCGCAGCGGTTCTCGAAGCTCGCCGAAGAGCACGGTCACTTTTTCCGTGTCGATTCCGGGGTCGTGCTGATCGAGATGGTAATCGTAGGGGTTTTTCGAATACCCTTGCAGCCCGGCCTCTTCCCGGGCGAGCTCCAGATTTCTTTCGAGAAATGGCGCGAAGCTCGCGAAGTCGTCGTCCGCCCGCGCCCGTGTCCACGCGTGGTAGGACCGGTTCAGATGTTCGGTCTTTTCCCGTACGAATCGGGCGGGCAGCCGCACGGCGCGATCATAGTCGCGGCGAGTCAGCCGCGCCACCACCGCTCGGTCCGAAGTCGGCGCGGGGTCGGTTTCTTCCAGGGCTTCCAGCGCCTCGCGGGTTTCGTTGGAAACGAACGTTTGGTGGGCGAGTTCAGCCAAGAGCGCGCTTTGTTCGGATCGGAGTTCGGCGCCGCCTTCGGGGAGACTGACTTGCTGGTCCCAATCCAGAAGTCCGAGCGAGCTCCGCAGCAAATAGACGCGCCGGAGCCGTTCGCGCAGACGGATATGGGGATCGGAGGTGTTTGCGGTCATGGTTATACGTCGTAATACAGATGGAACTCGTAGGGGTGGGGGCGGATCCGAACGGCGTCGTACTCGGCCCGCTTCATGGCGATGAAATTGTCGATGAAGTCCTTGCTGAACACGTTGCCTTCGGTCAGGAAGTCGTGATCGCTTTCCAGAGCCTCACAGGCGCCCCGCAGCGAATCGGGCACGGTGGGTATGTGGGAGAGTTCCTCCGGTTCCAGTTCGTAAAGATTCTTGTCCACCGCGTCGCCGGGATCGATCCGGTTGAGCACGCCGTCCAGACCGGCCATCATGATAGCAGGGAAGGCGAGGTACGGATTGGCCGAGGGGTCCGGGGTTCGGTATTCGACGCGTTTGGCCTTCGGGCTGCCGCTGTAGGTCGGGATGCGGATCGAAGCCGATCGGTTGCGGGCCGAGTAAGCCAGATTGACGGGCGCCTCGAATCCGGGAGTGAGGCGTTTGTAGCTGTTGTTGGTCGGATTGCACAGGGCGCAGAGGGTTGGGGCGTGTTTCAGAATGCCGCCGATGTAGTGCAGCGCCATGTCGCTCAGGCCGGCGTATCCGTCGCCCGCGAACAGTGGTTTGCCGTCTTTCCACAACGACGAGTGGATGTGCATTCCGGAACCGTTGTCGAGATAGAGGGGTTTCGGCATGAAGGTGGCCGTCTTGCCGTGTTTGGCCGCCGTATTTCGGACGATGTATTTGTACAGGGACATCTTGTCGCCCATTCGCAGGAGCGTGTCGAAGACCACGTCGATCTCCGCCTGGCCGGCGGTGGCGACTTCGTGGTGTTCCCGTTCGATGTCGATCCCCAGTTCGATCATGGTCAGGATCATCTCGTTTCTGATATCGACGTGTTTGTCGGCCGGGGCGACGGGGAGGTAGCCTTCCTTCTGGCGAATCTTGTAGCCGAGATTGGGGATCTCCTCGGCGCCCCGGTTCCAGATTCCCTCGACGGAATCGACCTGGTAGAACGAGGTGTGGGCCTGGGTATCGTAGCGGACGTCGTCGAAGATGAAAAACTCGGCTTCCGGTCCGAAAAAGGCGGTGTCGGCGATACCGGTCGATTTGAGGTAGGCTTCGGCCTTGAGCGCTATTCCGCGGGGGTCGCGGTCGTAGGGCTCGCGGGTGACCGGGTCGGTGATGGAGCAGGTCAGGCTGAGGGTCGGGTAGGCCGTGAAGGGATCGACAAAGGCCGTGGCCGGATCGGGTATCACGAGCATATCCGAGGCGTCGATGCTGCGCCAGCCGCGGATGCTGGATCCGTCGAATCCCAACCCCTCCTCAAACACATCCTCCTTCAATTCGGAGAGGGGAATGGAGAAGTGCTGCCAGGCGCCGAGAATGTCGGTGAATTT
>SLOW01000192.1 GCA_007132315.1 Opitutales bacterium | reverse complement strand
TTGTAGCGCAACTTTTCCTCGGTGGATTTCCTCTCCGTGATGTCCTCGGCCACGGCGATGAGGTCGCCGGTTTTTCCGTCGGCGTTATGGGTTACGGATATGCTGACCCGGACCCACATCACGGTTCCGTTCTTGCGGAGGCAGCGTTTCTCCTGGGTAAAATGGTTCTTGTCGCCGCGCAGGAGCTCCTCGATTCGGGAAATGAACGCGCCGCGGTCGTCCGGATGGATGAGGGTGGCCACGTCGATTTTCCGGAGCTCGTGTTCGGTGTAGCCCAGCATCGAACAGTAGGCGGGGTTCGCCAGCACGTAGGCGCCTGTCGGTTTAATGATCGCGATTCCGGTTCCGGCCGCGGCGAAGGTGGCCCGGATGCGATCCTGGTGATCCTTCAGGGAGCGCGCGGTCCGGTTGCGCTCGACCGCCAGCGCAACAAGTTTGCCCGCCGCTTCCACCCACGTCAATTCGTTGTCGTCGGGCGAACGCGGCGTGCTATGATACACCGCGATGGTTCCGAGCACGGCGTCGTCGGACGAGAAAACGGGCACCGCCCACGACGAGCGAAGACCGTGTTCGGCGACCAGGTGTCGGACGTTTTCCCATTCGGGATCGGTCGCAATATCGTCGGACACCGCTGTTTGGCGGCCCAAAACGGCCGCGCTCGAGGTTCCCATGCCCTTTTTGAGGGGAATGGGTTTCTCTTCGATCAGACGCCGGAACGTTTCCGGCAGGCTCGGACCGCTTCCCATCTCGAGGTGGGTGCCCTCGGCGTTGACCAGCAGGATCGAGCACAGGGGGCGGCTGGCCGAAAGGGGCAGGGCTTCGATGCGGCGGGCAACGTGGGCGAGAATTTCGTTGAGGGGACGATCCTCGAGGATTTGCTCCAGGACCTCACCTTGCCCGGTGGTGAAAGCCTCCAGCAAACGGTGTTGCCGGCGTTCTTCGGCATCGCGCAATGCGTGTTCGATCGCCGGACCGAGCCGGGTGAGGTTATGTTTCAGGATGTAATCGTCGGCGCCGTGCTTGAGGGTCTCGACCGCGACGTCTTCTCCCACCGTGCCGGAGACGATTATGAAAGGGATGTCGCGTCCGGTGGCGCGGGTGATCTCGAGTGCTTCCAGGGCGTCGAACCCCGGCATGGAATAGTCGCACAGAATCAGGTCCCAATCCTCCGCCTCCAGAGCCCGCCGAAAATCTTTCGCGGTCATGACACGGGTGATTGCGCAATCCATCCCGTGCCGGCGCAGGACGTCGGTTACCAGCAGGACATCGTCGTCCGAGTCCTCGGCCAGAAGGAGGCGCAGTTTGGTCATGGAGCGAGCGGAGGCGGTTCGTTGAGTAACAACCAGTAGAGCCCGAGTTGGCGGGTGGCTTCGAGGAATGCATTGAAATCGACCGGCTTGCGTACGTAACTATTGCAGCCGTTTGAGTACGAGGTGATGATGTCCCGTTCGTCGCTGGACGAGGTGAGAACGACCACCGGGATCAGGCGTGTTCGCTCGTGGCCGCGGATCTTTTCCAGCACTTCCAGGCCGTCCACTTTGGGCAGCTTCAGGTCGAGCAGAATCAGCGCGGGAAGAGGCTGGGGCGGGGAATCCCCGGATTCCTCGCCGAACAAAAGGTCCAGCGCGGCGGCTCCGTCGCGGGCGACGACAACCTCGTTCATGATGTTGTTTTTCTTCAGTGCCAGCAAAGTCAGTTCCTCGTCGTCGGGATTGTCTTCGACCAGCAGGATGCGTCGTTCGTTCATTGCGGTGGTTGTCAATCGATCAAAGTTTAAAGTAGAAGGTGGCGCCCCGATCGGGTGAGCTTTGCGCCCACACGCTACCCCCGTGCAGCTGGATCACGCGCTTGACCGTCGCCAGTCCGATTCCCGTTCCGGGAAAGTCGCTTACGGAGTGGAGGCGCTGAAACGGTCCGAACAGCTTGTGAGCGTAACGCATATCGAAACCCACTCCGTTGTCCCGCACGTAATAAACCTTGGCGCCGTTTCGTGTGTTGTCCACGCCGAATTCGATTTCGGCGGCGGCCGTTTGCGAGGTGAATTTCCAGGCGTTGTTGAGCAGGTTTTCCAGCATGATGCGCAGCAGGCGCGGGTCGCCTTCGGCCGAAACCTCGGGGAGGATCCGGGGCCGGACGGAGCGGCCGGGCTCTGTTTCCCGGAAGGATTCCAGAATCTCGCCGGTGAGGGCGCTGAGGTCCACCTGGCGTTTCTCGATTTTCATGCGGGAGATGCGGGACAGTTCCAGGAGGTCGTCGATCAGTTCTCCCATGCGTGCGGCGGCGTTGCGAATCCGCTGCAGATACGCGCGGGCGTCGGCGTCCAGGTTCTCGGCCGCCGTTTCCTCCAACGCGCGTGCGAAGCCGTCGATACCGCGAAGCGGGGCGCGCAGATCGTGCGAGACGGAGTAGCTGAACGATTCCAGCTCGTCGTTGATGGCCTGAAGGCGGGCCGTGCGATCGGCCACCCGTTGTTCCAGTTCCGCGTTGAAGCGGACGATCTCCTCCTTGGCCTCAACCTCCACGGTAATGTCGTGAACCAGTGAGAAAATAGAAGCCACCCGGCCGTCGGAATCGAACCGCACCGAGTTGTACCACTCGCAATAGACCACGCCGCCGTCCTTGAGAAAGTTGCGGTTGGTACAAATATTTCTCGGCTCATCGCGGTTCAGGAGCGATTCCATTATCTTGCCGACCTTTTCCCGGTCTTCCGGAAACACAAACGGCCAGTCGGTCGGGTGGCGTTGAGCCACCTCGCTTTCCGTCCATCCGAACAGTTCCTCCGCGCGCCCGGACCAACGTATAACGCGGAATTCGCTGTCCCATTCGACCACCGCCAGCGGGGAGTTTTCGACGTGGAAGTTCAATAACTCGTGCGCTTTCCGCAGTTCGTTCTCCCGGTGTTGCAGGGTTTCCCGGGCTTGCACCTCGCGCGTCACATCGATTGCCACGCCGCCGAGGTGGGCCACGGGATTGTCGTCGTCGGTCATGGGGAACTTCGTTACAAGCCAGTGTTGGCGCCGGGCGTTCTTCTCGATGTGTTCGTGGGTCAGAAGGGGGCGGCCCTCGTTGCGCACTCGCCGGTCGTTGGCGACGAATTCGTCCGCCATGTCCGGCGGAAACAGTTCGTGGTCGGACTTGCCCTGCGACTTGGCGAAATTGAGTTCGAACAGGTTTTCCCATCCGGAGTTGGCGAAAACGTAGCGGCCCTCCGCGTCCTTGATGAAGGCGACTCCGGGCAAGTGGCGCATGAAGGCGGCGAAACGTTCCTGCGATTGTCGCAGCGATCGTTCTACCTGGTGGCGACGGGTGACGTCGTAGGCGAGAACGATTTCGGCACGGCGGCCGTTGTATTCGACCGGATGCGAGGTGATCTCGACGTAAATCGTGGTTCCGTCCTTCAGGATATGGCGCCAGACTCCCGCATGGTCCAATTCATCCTGAGGGCGGTTTCGGACGCCTTCGACGTTTTTCCGGAGGCTGGGGATTTCTTCCGGCGGATGAATATCCAGAAGGGTCATGTCGAGAAATTCTTCCCGCCTATAACCGTAGGCAAGCAGGGCGGCTTTGTTGACGCTTAGGAAGCGATAGGTTTCGAGATCGTAGATAAAAACCGGCTGGGGGTGGTTGTCGAAATACAGATGGGAGGCTTCGTTTGTTGGGTCGAAGGCGTTGTCTGTTGGGGATCCGGCCTTCCCGGACGCTACCCTCGGCAGTTTGCGCCGGTTCCAGGCTGCGAGACGGGCTTGGGCTTCGCGTAGCGACCGGGGCAACGCAACGCACTCGTCGGCCCCGGCTTCCAGTACCCTCACCAGAGCCTCTTCGTCCGGCGGGGCGGAGGACAGCGCGATCAACAGCGTCTCCGCAAAACGCAGACGCAGCTCGCCGCACAGAGTCACTGCCACGCTATCGATGCGGTCCGTACACAGGAGCAGGATGCCGGGAGGCTCCTTGCGTTCCATCAGGGAGCGGGGGTTGTCAGCGAACTCGGGTGCGGAAACCGGAACGCTCGCCGGCCAGATCTTGGTGGCTGCCAGTGTGTTGGTAAGGTCAAGCAAGACTGTCGAAACCCGTTGCATGGCAACCCGAAGGTAGGTTGACGCTAACGCTGTAAGCCCGAGGGAACAAGAAAAAAGACGGCTCTTCCCGCACGGTTTCCGTACGCCGGCAGATTTAGCGAGCCTTTTTCAGCGAACCGGTCCGGGACGGATCGAGGGGCCGGCCAAGGCGGAGAGAGTCGGCCAGCGCGGCCATCAATAGCCCGAAGTCGCCGTCCCATTTCTGACGCGCCCGCTCGGCGTTCAAGCGACGGGCAAGATTCCCTTTCCGGAGGATAAAGCCCACGGTCTCTCTGGCCCAGTCGGGCGGAGGCAGCTCGCGGAAAACGTTGTTCCAGAACTCGCCCGCCGAGCCTCCGCTATCAGAAAGGCCCAATGCCTCACAGACCTCGGTAGAGTGGAGCGGGGCGTCCGCTCCCCTGCGAATCACCGCATCGAGCTGGGCCTGGCCGCGACCTCCGGCGGCCCGGCGGGCCAGCCGGCGCAGGCGTTCGACCGGGAGGTCGGCGAGTCGCCGCAGGACCTCCACCACGAACGCGGCCAGAGCGATGTCGGCGGCCGGGCACTCCTGCGAATCGAGGAGCCGGATCTCGATTGCGTCGCGGTCGAACCGGGCGATCGCTCCACGGGAGTTCAGCCACTCGAATTGCAACACGCCCTCGGGATCGACGGGCGCGATCTCGCGGTACATCGGTGCCAGAATCGTTTCCTCGTACTCCTGGCGCGAAAAGACCGCCTCGGGGATCACCGGCCCGGTAATGGCCGGAAAGCGCTCCTGGTTGTGACGGTAAATGTCGAGGCGCGTGTCGGCCAGGCCGGTGACCGAACCTTCGCAAAAGGGGCTGCCGGCGGTGAGCGCTGGCATCAGGGGCAGCAGCAGGATGATCGCGGCGTGCAGACGGGCGAACTCGTCGTCGCCGGCAAAGGGGAGATTCAAATGACAGCTCTGCAGGTTCAACCAGCCGTGACGCCGGCAGCCAAAGATCCGGTCGTACAGCGAATAGATCTCGTACCCCTCGTGTTCCCAGAGTTTCGATTCCCGTGCCGGATCCATGACGGGATGCATGGGGCCCGGCAGGAGCCGCGCGTCGAACGGCTCCAGCGCCGACTCCACCCGCTGCACGGCATCCGCGAACGCAGCGCCCAGTGCCGCCAGGTCCGAGACCGGTTCCGGGCACTTTAATTCCACCACGTGCGCCGCCAGTTCGTTGGATAAGTGACAGCCCCCCACCGGACACGTGCTTTGCTTTGCGCCGCACAGACCGGCGATCAGGTCGTCCGCGATCGGCCGGACCGCGAAGTCGTTCGATCCGACGATCATGTACTCGATTTCAATCCCGAATTTTTCAAACAAGTGTGGCATGGGGGGGAGAGTGATGGAACGGTGGCGGGTTGGAATGCTGGCGTGCCGGGAAGGAGTGGTTTGTGTTTTGGCTTACGTTGTCAGGCCATGACGTGCTGCTTGCGGCGCTGCGGTGTTCTTCGCGGGCGGTCCCGTCATGCCGGGCTCCGGTTCCCGGGGAGGTGTTTGGTTTGTTCGATCCGTCTCAGGAGTTCGCGCATAATGCGGGCGTAGAGTCTTTCGCCCAGCAGGCAATCCTCGACGCCGGTTTCGACGTTCGGGTTGTCGTTGACTTCGATGACCGCGACGTTCGGGCCGTGCTGCTTCAGATCGACGCCGTACAGGCCGTCGCCGATCAGGGCCGCGGCTGACAGTGCCGTGGCCAGTACGGCGTGTGGCGCCTCGTCCACCGCCACGGCGTCGAAGTCGCCTTCCTCGAATTCGCCGTCGCCCCGGTGGTGGTAAATCTGCCAGTGTTCTTTCGTCATGTAGTAGCGGCAGACAAACAGAGGGTCGCCGTTGAGGACGCCCACCCGCCAGTCGAATTCCGTAGGAACGAATTCCTGGGCGAGCAGAAGATCGGAAGATTTGAAGAGGCGCGCCGCGATTCTCCGCAGATCGTTCGTGTCATTGATCTTGAATACGCCGAGTGAAAAAGCGCTGTCGGGGATCTTGACCACCAGCGGAAAGCCGAGCAGGCCGGATACGGTGTCCAGGTTCCGGGCGTGCAGGATCGCGGTGCGGGGGGTGGGAACGCGGTTCCGGCGGAGGAGCTCGTGCAGATAAACCTTGTTGCAGCAACGCCGGATCGAGTCCGGATCGTCGATGACCGCCATGCCCTCCCGCTGCGCCTTGGCGGCGAAGCGGTAGGTGTGTCCGGTCATTGAGGTGGTTTCCCGGAGGAACAGGCCGTCGAACTCCAGCAACTTCGGGTAGTCGGCCCGGGTGATCAGCTCGGTATTCAGGCCCAGGCGTTTGCCGGCGGAAAGGAAGTTCTGCAGGGCCTTTCGATCGGAGGGCGGGTGTTTCTCCTCCGGGTTGTGCAGGATGGCCAGGTCGTAGCCGCCGCCGCCACGGTTTCGGCCGGAGGTCCAGCGTTTTCTCAGAAAGGCATCGATCGCCGCTTTGACCGCGTCCAGGTGACCGGGAGGCACTTCGCTGAGTCCGAGAGGTTTCAGCGACCGGATTTCCCAGCCTTTTTCCCGGCGCCAGGCGAAGTGGGCCCGGAACAGCGGACAGGGGAAGTGGAAAAAGAGCCGTTGGGCGAGGCGCGCGTGACGTTCCGCCAGGTTCGTTCCGAAATAGACACTCAAAGTAAACGTGTCGCCGGTGATCGGTGCCAGGCTCCGCCGGATGACGGTTTCCAGGTCGTTGAGCTCGTCGCCGTAGAAGCGTTTGCTCGACAGATTGTGCAGGGTGCGCGCGGTGGCCATCACCCGGTGTCGCCGCGCCTCCGCCAGCAGAGAGATAAAGTATCCGGTGCTGAGTGGGCGTTCGTGGCGGCAGAGGTTGACGATACGGTACCCCGAAGAACCGTAGGCGGAGTCGGTGAAGTAGGCTTCGGCCGAGATCACCTGGTAACCGGTCCATCGCGACGACCAGTCCGCCAGGTCGTCCACCACGATGAGATTGCGGCCGGTCTTCACGATTTGGGGGGGGTGAGGACGAGCAGGTTGGCGTCGTAGGTGACAATGCCCAGCATCACGGCGTTGATGAAGCGGTGTGCTGCGATCCTGTACCTGCCTCGCGGATTGAAAGGATTGCCTTCATAGGGATCCGAGACGATCACCTCGTCGGCTTCGTCTTCGAATCCGTTTACCACAACGAAGTGCCCCACGGGGAACCCGGCTATGTCGTCGCACCGGCCGTCGGGCTGTTCGCGAACGGTTTCGTACAGGTATGTCGCGCTCAGACCGGTCAGGATCGGCGTACCTTTGCTCAACAGGTGGCGCACCAGGCCGGGGGTGAGATCGCGGAAACGGAGGTGTCCGCCGAGACCGAGGAACTCGACGTAGGCGCGGTGGGCTTCGGCCAGTTTTGGGTCGTCCAGGGTCGGGATGCGTTGTTCCAGTTTGGCGATCATCTCAGGCGGTTCGAGGTTCCACCAGGTGGGGTCGAAGATTTTGAGGTTGTACGAGTACGTGGTGACTCCGAAACCCCGGCGCAACGCGTGCAAGGCCAGATGAACGGAAACCGTCCCGCCGTCTTCGTCGCGTTCGATTTCATCGATCAGTTGTTCGAGCGAGCAGTCACTCCCGTGAAATCGGTATATGGCGTGCAAACAGGTCGGCCCGCAGGTCGATTCGCTTGGCTGTGCCGGCATCTCCAGAGGAATATGCATGGCTTGGTTACCCGAGATAGGTAAACCCGATTCCGTACGGCGGCAATATCGGAATCGGGTTGGTTCGTTCTCCGCCGCGGGCGGCGGAGAACGAGGCACTGTGTCGCGGCGGCCGCCGGATCAGGTTTCGTTGTCGAGCCAGGTGGCGAGGGTGGATTCGGGCGGCCCGCCGGAGGATTTTGGACTGAATCTCACCCGGAAACGGAACGGTTCCGGTTTCAGCACGTACTGCGGGAGCACGCCCGGGCCGCAACTGTTGGTCCCGATCCCGTGCATGCGGTGTGTCAGGATGAGGTTGATGAAATCTCTCCGGGGAAGTTCGTGCAGGTGCCGGGCCGCTTCCAGGTCCTCGATGGTTTGACGGTGAGCGGTGAAGGCGATCTCCGGGTCGCCTCCGACAAAAAGCCCGTCGCCTCCGGCGGTGGTCAGGGTCAGCCAGGAACATCCCGAGCGTTGTCCGTTTTCCTGGGGGAAGACGTAGGGGGTGAACAGCGCGTCCACCGGCATGCGGTACAGGCCGTGGCGGGCCGACCGGCACGTGTCCGGATACGATTCGCCGGGTCCGAGCCCGAGCCATTTCACGGTGTCGAGTTCGGCCGGAAGTGTCAGGGAAAGACCGATACGCGGGAGGCTTTCCGGCCATGCGCCGGTCGGGGTGCCGGAGGTTTCCAGCTCGACCACGCCGTTCGCCCGCACGGTGTACACGTAGGTGGCCTCGATGATCCGGTCCGCCAGGGAAGGCGGGGCGATGCGCGAGGGAATGGTCACCATGACGGCGTCGTCGCTGACTTCGACCGCGGCCTCTCCCGCACGGTGGCGCAGGTCGTGGAGGCTGCTTTGGCGCCAGGAGTCGGCCACCCCTATTTTCCCCCGGTCGTTGTCGGTGGCGGCCCGATTGAACTCAAGCAGGGGGCCTTCCCGGAGCAGGGGGCGTCCCTGGACCTCCCAGGAAGTCATGCGTCCCCGGACGCGGTCGAAGGTGACGCGGAACGCGTCTCCCTGGACCTCGATCGTGTCGGGACGGTCCTCCACGGTCAGGCGACCGGCGGATCGCTCGGGTGGTGTGGACGAGTCGGCCTCCCAAGGGAGGCGGAATTGCTCCCAGGCGACTTCGTGGCCGCGCTCGGCCCAGGCTTCGTCCGCCGCCAGCGAAAAACTCAACACGAGGTCGTACCGGGCGCCGGGTTCCGGGCGCGCCGGTTTCTCGAGCGGCACGTCGATCGTGCCGCTGTGTCCGGCGGCGATGTCCGGGGCGGGAAGGGTGCCGCTCGCGGCCACCCGTCCGTTTGCGGTCAGGCGCCAGGAACAGATCAGGTGGTCGAGGGCGAGGAAGTCGTAGCGGTTGGTCACCCGGAACCGACCGGCGGCCAGGTCCTCCGCTTCCACCGTCACCGGCTCCATGACCTTTTTCAGTTCGATGAACCCGGGCGACGGGGTGCGGTCGGGGAAGACGAGACCGTCGATGACAAAATTGCCGTCGTGCGGCGATTCGCCGAAGTCGCCCCCGTAGGCGAAATACTCGCGGCCGTCCGGGGTGGTCCGGCGGATGCCGTGGTCGATCCACTCCCAGACCCAGCCGCCCTGGACCCGGGGGTACTTGTAAAAGAGATCCCAGTACTCCTTGATCCCGCCTGGTCCCAGACCCATGGCGTGAACGTATTCACAGAGCACGAAAGGCTTGTCCGCGTAGGCGGAGGGCTCGAGCGTGGCGCGGATGCCTTCGTCGAGGGTCTCCTTGCCTTCGCCGATTCTCGCCACCAGTTCGTGAGAGGCGTACATGAGGCTGAAGATGTCGGCCACTTCGAGGCGGTGGTCCGGCTCGTAGTGGAGCGGACGGCCGGGGTCGATGGCCCGCGCCGCCTCGGCCATGGCGTGGATGTTGGGGCCCATGCCGCACTCGTTGCCGAGCGACCAGATGATGACGCTGGGGTGGTTCTTGTCGCGGTGCACGGTGCGTTCCATGCGGTCCACGCAGGCGTCTTTCCAGACCGGATCGACGACCGGGTTCTTGCCGCTCTGCTGGACGACAAACCCGTGGGTCTCCAGGTCGCACTCGTCGATCAGGTAAAGGCCGTGCTCGTCGCACAGGTCGTACCATTTCGGGTCGGAGGGGTAGTGGGAGGTGCGCACGGCGTTGACGTTGTGGGTCTTCATCAGGCGCACGTCTTCCAGCATGGTCTCGTAATCCACCGCTCTTCCGAGATCCGGATGGTGTTCGTGCCGGTTGACGCCGCGAAACACGACGGCCCGGCCGTTGACTAGGAGGAGACCGTTTTCAATCGCCACCGTGCGCAGGCCCACCCGCTGGGGAACGACCTCGAGAATGTCGCCTTCCGGCGTCTTGAGCGTCACCAGGAGGGTGTAGAGTTTTGGTGTCTCGGCGCTCCACGACTGGGCTCCGGGGAGTTTGAACCTGTGCGAGAACGCGCTTTCGCCGGACTCGTCCGCAGCGACCGCGTTATCCGTCGTTTCGCCGGCGAGTTCCCCGGAAGGATCTAGCAGGCGGAGCGCGATGGTGCCGCCGGCCCCGGCTTCACCGGTGTGCAGGGCGGCGGCGACTTCGACTTCGCCTTCCGAGGTTTCCGGGTCGTAGGCGGTCTTGATGTGAACGTCGGCCAGGCGGAGCGGCTCGGGGCGGCTGAGCAGGTACACGTCGCGGAAGATTCCGCTGAGCCACCACATGTCCTGGTCCTCCATGTAGGAGGCGTCCGACCACTGGACGACCTGAACCGCGAGGGTGTTGCGCCCGGCCCGCACGAAATCGGTCACGTCGAATTCCGAAGGCAGCCGGCTTCCTTTGCTGAACCCGGCTTCCTCGCCGTTGACATAGACATGAAACGCCGAGTCCACGCCTTCGAACCGGAGCACGACCTGTCGTCTCTCCAGAAAGGACGAGTCGACGCTGAATTCTCTCAGATAACTGCCGGTGGGGTTGTCGTTCGGGACGAGGGGTGGATCGACGGGGAACGGATACGCCACATTGGTGTACTGGGGGCGGCCGTATCCGTGCATCTGCCAGCAGCTCGGCACGGGCAGTTGATCCCAGTCGGAAGCGTCGAAATCGGCCCGCTCGAATCCGGCGGGGGCTTCGGTCGGACTCGGAGCGTAGTGGAAACGCCAAGTGCCGTTGAGCGGCAGGTAGCGCGAGGAGTTTCCGCGGTCCGCGCTCAATGCGGCCTCTTCACTGGCGTAGGGATAGAAACAGGATCGGGGCGCCAGCCTGTGGCGCCCTGTGAGTTGCGGATTTTCCCAATCGTTCATGGTCCGATTATTCGCCGTTCAGGCGGCGTTAGTAAAGCTCGTAAGCCAGACGTCGATTGGTTTGAATCAAGTCGAAGTGCGAAGTGGTGGTACTGGTGGCAGCCCAGGAACAGATCGATCGCCGCGGGGTGCTGGCCGGCGAAAGGGATTGTCAGCCCGCGCGGCCGGACGTTAAGAAAGAGGTTCATGTGTTTTCGTTTGAACAGGCTTGCCCGGGAGGGTTTTTCAGCGATCGGAGCGACATTCGCCGGACCATGAGCGGACGGGCTGAAGTCAGACCCGACCGCAACTTGTACCTGGTCGGATTTATGGGGACGGGAAAGTCAACGCTGGGCCGCTTGCTCGCGCACCGGCTGGGATTTCAATTCCTGGACAGCGACCAGGAGATCGAACGCCGCCGGGGGAAAAGGATCCGGGAGATTTTCGAGGAAGAGGGGGAGGAGGCGTTCCGGCGCGAGGAACGGGCGTTCATCCTGGAGGGACATCCGGATAGCGGCTGTGTCGTCGCCTGCGGTGGCGGCATGGTGACCCAGCCCGGAATGGTGGAGATTCTGAAAGGCCGGGGCGTCGTCGTGTGTCTCTACGCCTCACCCGAAACCATCCTGGAGCGCACGCGTGGAAATTCCTGCCGTCCCCTCCTCGACGCCGAGGATCCGAAGGAAAAAATCAGGATGCTGATGGCGGAGCGGGAGCCGGTTTACCGGCGGGCGGGTACGCTGGTGCTGACGGACAACCGCAGCCGCGGCGAAATTCTCGCCCATATCAAACGCACGTATTTGCGCGAGGTGAGGGCGTCGGGCAAGGGTTGCGGGTAATGGACGCCGGGAAACAGGAGGCCTTTCGCGACCGGGCTCGCGAGGCGGGATTCGACGAGGTTCGATTCGCGTCCGCGACCGCCGTTGCCGAGCCCCACCGGACCCGTTTCGAGGCGTGGCTGTCGGAGGGCCGGCAGGCGGATATGGGCTGGCTCGAAGGCACCCGCGAAAAGCGCCTGGATCCGGCCCGGGTTGTCGACGGGGTGCGATCGGTGGTGGTGCTGGGGATCAATTACTGGCCGGACGAGGCCCGGGCCCGGAATCAGGGGGCGTGGGCGAAATACGCGTTGTACCGGGATTACCATGACACGATCGAGCGCGCGCTCAAGGCATTGGGGCGCGACCTGGAGGAGCGTTTCGGACTCGGCCCCCGGGACTACCGCTACTACGTCGATACGGGGCCGGTGATGGAGCGCGGCTTCGCCGCACGCTGCGGCCTGGGTTTCCAGGGAAAGAACGGCATGTTGATTTCGCGCGATCACGGCAATTGGCTGTTCCTGGCCTGTATCCTCACGCCCCTGTCCTTTGAGCCCGATCCTCCGCTGGCGGGGGGCGGACGTGATGTGGGCGGCGGAGTCGGGCGGTTCTGCGGAACCTGCCGCCGCTGCATGGACGCCTGTCCGACGGACGCTATTCCCGAGCCTGGGCTGGTGGATTCAAGGCTGTGCATTTCCTACCAGACGATTGAGAACAAGGGGATTATTCCGCGCGAACTCCGGCCCCTGATCGGTCAGCGGGTCTTCGGTTGCGATGTTTGCCTGGATGTTTGTCCCTGGAACCGGTTCGCCCGGTACGGGCGCCGGATGCTGCTCGAAAAACGTTATGCGCTGGCCGATTTGACCCTGCCGGATTTGCTGGGCATGACCCGCGAAGGGTTTGCCGAAACCTTTCGCCGGAGCCCGGTCAAACGCCTCAAGTGGCGCGGTCTGTTGCGCAACGCCTGCGTCGCCGCGGGTAATGTGAACGGCGCGGCGCCCGACGTTCGCGCCCGCCTGTTGGAGGCCCTTTTTTCCCTGGCGCGATGCGACGAGCCGCTGGTGCGGGTGCACGCGGTGTGGGCCGTTGGCCGGTTGGCGGACGGGACCGCGCGGACTCGCCTCGCCGCCCTTCGCGCGCGGGAGGACGATCCCTCCGTGCTGGAAGAATACGCGGTGGCACTGGATAATCGGACGAACTGAAATCGTTTGCTTAGCGGCTTGTCGGACTTAGGCTACCGCTTAAGTCCGACAAGTTGATAATGATTTTTGAAACAGTCACCTGTCTTTCACCATGAATTCCGATATTCGCAACCTCCTCGTCGTTACAATCCTGGCCGGTTTGGTGCTGCTGTCCGGCTGCCGCACGTTTCGGGGGGAGGACTTTCCTTCGCATGTGGCTCGCTTTTATGTCGAAACCAGTGAGGCGTACCCCGAGCGTTTTCGGGTTCCGGTGACGCTCCCCTACAGCGAGGCGACGATCCAGATCGACCCGAATATCCAGATCGCGGAATTCGACATCGAAAATGTGGAGGTGTTCGAGGCCGAACTGGGACCGGCCGTCGCCTTCCGCCTGTCCAGCGATGCCGCAAGGGATTTCCGTATGCTCACCTACAACAATCAGGGCAGGCGCCTGGTCTTGCTGGTCAATGAATTGCCCGTCGGGGCCATGATGATTCGACGGGGAATCGAAGACGGGGTGATCTCCATGTACCTGGAGTATCCCGACGAGGACCTGGACGAGCTGGTCGAGTACATCAACAAGACATCGGCCGAAGCCCGGCGGCGACTGTGAGTCAGGCAATGGGGAACCGGTTTTTTTTTGGTTGGGTTCGGTTGCTGGTCGGAAGTCTGGTTCTCACGGCCGGTCCCGCGTGCGGATTGTTTGGACTGGGGTTGGTGTGGCCGACGCCGAACCCGGCCTGGTTGGAGGGACGCGCTCTGGAGGATTTTGTGCAGCCTTCCGCTTCGGGCCGACCCGAATCGGCTCTGTTCGGATGCACCCGCACGGGCGGCCAGCGTTTTCACGAGGGCATTGATCTGAAGCCGGTGCGCCGCGACGCCCGGGGGGAAGCGTTGGATCCGGTCTTCGCCGTGATGGCGGGGCGGGTTCTCTACGCCAACCGCACTCCGTGGCACAGTTCCTACGGACGTTATGTCGTCATCGAACACACCACGGTTTCGCCGCCGATCATTACGTTGTACGCTCATCTGGCTTCGGTGGACGACGATGTGGTGGAGGGCGCCCGGGTGGATTCCGGCCAGACCATTGGGATTATGGGCCGTTCCGCCGGCGGCTACACGATCCCCGTGTCCCGGGCGCACGTCCATCTCGAGATGGGACTGTGGCTCAGCGAAGCGTTTCAGGATTGGTTTGACTCGATGGATTATGAAAGCCCGAACCGGCACGGTTTGATGAGCGGTTTTAATATCGTCGGCTTCGATCCGCTGGATTTTTACGACCGGTACCGGACGGGCGAAGTGCGCGGTTTCGACGACTACCTGCGCCGCCAAGCTGTGGCGTTTACCTTGCGGGTGGGCGTGGCCGCGGTTCCGGACTTTGTGGTGCGTTATCCGTCGCTGCTGGAGGGTGATCTTTCGGAGACGGTTCCGGCCGGTTGGGAGATCGATTTCACGTGGTACGGTCTGCCGAAACGCTGGCGGCCTCTGGAGGGCGCCCCCCCCGCGGGTGACCGCGATTTCCCGGTGACGGTGGTTTCGTTCGACCAATCCGTGATCGCCGCGAATACCTGTCGGTCCACCCTGCAGGTGCGTGGCGGTGAACCGCGGATCGGAAGCCATACCGAGCGGGTCGTGCGTATCCTGTTCGAGCTGTACTGAGCGGCGGCGGCGTCAGGCGCCGTCCGGAGCGGATTCGATCAGAGCCTCGATTTTTTTCAGCAGCTCGGCCGGGCGGAACGGCTTGGCGATGAAGTCGCTGTTGCCGGACAAGTCCTCTTCGGTGTTGAGCTGACTGTCGAGATAACCCGACATGTACAGCACCCCGAGTTCCGGCCGTTCTTCCCGGCATTGCTGGGCGAGTTCCTTGCCGTTCATCCTCGGCATGACAATGTCGGTCAGGACCATATCGACCTTGGCGGGATCCTCTTTGAAACAGGTGAACGCTTCCTTTCCGTCGGGGTATGCCAGCACGGTGTATCCGTTGTTCTTGAGAATATCCCGCACCATCTCCCGGACGATTTCCGTATCTTCCGCCAGAAGGATGGTCTTTTCACGATTTTCCGGGTTTGTATCGGATGCGCTCATGTCAGTAATTCGGAGGCTGTGGAAACCGGATTGTTCTCCGCTATTCTTCAGGCTAGGAGAGTTGACTTGGCATTGACGATGTTAAATTGAGAGTTTTGCCGGGTTTCAATGGAAACTTATCGCTTCGATCGGGAGCGACCTCCGGTGGATGGACTCCTCCGGGCCGGACCCGCCGCGTCACTGCGGGGGGCCGTTCCCGGCGACGTACTGGTCGTGGAGGATCTGGATGCCGAGAAGGTGATTGAGAAGGGCGTCTTTGCGGGTCAGCGACACCGGATCCGTGTCTTCGGCGTATTCCCGCATAAAGCGTTCGATGCCGTCGGGATCCAGAATGCCGGCTTCCTCGACGCTGCCTCGCGACAGGTACTTGTCGGTGAGGCCCGACAGGGCGGTTTGTTTTTTCTTTTCGGTATGTCCGGGAGGCGCCATGAAGGCGAATTTCTCGCGTTTGTAAAGCACTTCGGGCAGCACGCCTTTCATTGCTTCGCGCAACACCCACTTTTCGATGTTTCCTTTGATTCGCAGCGAGGGCGGAACCTGAAGCGCGGCCTCGGCGACGTGGTGATCGAGGAACGCCGGCCGCGATTCCATGGAGTTGGCCATATCGAC
>SLOW01000383.1 GCA_007132315.1 Opitutales bacterium | reverse complement strand
CGCCTATGATGTCTCCTTCTCCATCGGCGACGGTCTCCGTCCGGGTTCCCTGGCCGACGCCAACGACGAACCGCAGTTCGCCGAGCTCAAGACCCAGGGAGAACTGACCGAGCGCGCCTGGAAGCACGGGGTCCAGGTGATGAACGAAGGGCCCGGACACGTCCCCATGCACCTGATACAGGAAAACATGGAGAAGCAACTCGAGTGGTGTCACGAGGCTCCCTTCTACACCCTGGGGCCTTTGACCACCGACATCGCCCCGGGCTACGACCACATCACTTCCGGGATCGGGGCGGCCATGATCGGCTGGTACGGGTGCGCGATGCTCTGCTACGTCACGCCCAAGGAACACCTCGGACTCCCGAACAAGAAGGACGTGCGCGACGGGGTAATCGCCTACAAGATCGCCGCCCACGCCGCCGATCTGGCCAAAGGTCACCCGGCGGCCCAGTACCGCGACAACGCTCTCAGCAAGGCGCGCTTCGAGTTCCGCTGGGAGGATCAGTTCAACCTTGCGGTCGATCCGGAAACCGCCCGCGAGTTTCACGATGAAACGCTGCCGGCGGAAGGCGCCAAGACCGCTCATTTCTGTTCCATGTGCGGCCCCCAATTCTGCTCGATGAAAATTACCGAGGACGTGCGCAAATACGCCGAGGAAAAGGGCTTCACCGGCGAACAGGCCCTGTCGGAGGGCATGAAGGAGAAATCCCGGGAATTCAAGGAGAAGGGTTCGGAGGTGTACGTCCCTTGACCCCGCAGCCTGTCGGACTTAGGCTCCTGAGCCCGACAGGCTGCTCATGGAGGAAATCGGGACGCTACCGTCCACTCCAACCATACACTTGAACCGGTGCTGAAAAGCCGATTCCCTATGCGCTTGAAGCGATGTCCTCCGAACCGAAAACGGCCGACAAGAAAGACCTGCACGCCTGGTGCATGTACGACTGGGCGACCAACGGTTACCAGGTAACCACAGCCTCAGCCCTGTTCCCTGTTTTCTTCGTCGAAGCCATCGTCCCCGAAGACTTCGCGGTCTGGGGTCGCGAGATTCCCGCGGCCGGCCTGTGGGGGCTCGGCCTTGCCACGGCCGCGATCCTCGTCTTCATGATGGCCCCGGTGCTGGGCGCCATCGCCGACTTCACGCTGCTCAAGCGCCGGTTTCTCATGGCGTTCGCCTGGGGCGGTTGCCTGTTCGCCTCACTTCTCTTTTTCGCAACGCCCGGCATGGTGTGGCTGTCGCTGCTCCTGTTCATCGCCGCCCAAGTCTGCTACACGGCCGGCAACGTCTTTTACAACGCGTTTCTCCCGGGATTGTCTTCGGATGAGGACATGGACCGAATCTCCGGCCGCGGATTCGCCTACGGTTACATCGGCGGCGCCCTCCAGTTCGGCCTGGCTCTGGGGCTGGTCTCCGGCTACGACCTGATCGGCCTCTCCCAGGAACTGGCGATACGCATCGCACTCCTCATGGCCGGACTCTGGTGGCTCGGTTTCTCGGCGTACACGTTCCTCCATCTGCGCGAAACTGCGCCTCCGGGATTTGAGGAAAGGACATTCCGCAATCCCTTGGCGGCGGTGCGGCACGGGGTGCGCGAGACCTGGAGTATCACCCGCAGGCTGCCGAAGTTCCCGCCGTTGCTGCTCTTCCTCCTGGCCTTTTTCTTCTACAACGACGGGATTCAGACGGTGATCGGCGTCTCCGCCGCCTACGGCAAGGACGAGTTGAATCTGCCGACCCAGGCCATCATGATCACTTTTCTGATCGTGCAATTCGTCGCTTTCGGCGGCGCGCTGCTGTTCTCGAGGATCGCACAATGGGTCGGAACCAAGCGGGCGGTCATGATTTCCCTGGCAATCTGGAGCGGAGTGGTGGTTTACGCCTACTTTCTTCAGGAAGGCGATATCGGGATGTTCTTTCTGCTCGGGGTGACGGTCGGACTGGTCCTCGGGGGGAACCAGGCGCTGAGCCGCTCGCTCTTCGCCAGTATGATCCCCCGGGAGTCCTCCGCCAATTTCTTCGGCTTTTTCACCGTGTTTCAGAAACTGTCGGCGATTCTCGGGCCGTTGCTGTTCGGGCTGATGGCGATTGTTTTCGGCTCCAACCGGCCCGCGATCCTGGCAATCATCGTCTTCTTCATTGGCGGCGCCATCCTGCTCTCGCTGGTGGATGTCAAGAAGGCGCGGGATTCGCGATCCTTGTGGCTCGAAAGTAAATAAACGGTCCGCACGCCGAATCCTCTCATGAACAAAATCCATCACGCTCTCGGCCTCCATTTCCATCAGCCCCTCGACAACCTTCTCACGTTACACAACAGCCCGAGCGAAAGTTGGGAAGCGCGACAGATTCTGCGGGCGTACGAGAGGCCGCTGCAATTTCTCCGGGGCCGGGAGGACGCGGCGCGCCTGCACTTCAGCTTTTCCGGAACACTCCTCAAACAATTGGAGGACCCCGCCGTACGGGAAACGTTCGCCGACATCCTGGATATCGAAGCCCTCGTCAAGGGCTACCGCAACGCCCCGGTGGAAATCGCGGGAAACGGCATGTACCACCCGGTGTATCCGCTGATTCCGGAGTTCGACTGGGACGCCCACACGGAGTCCTGGCTGGGCATCGGCCGACACCTCTTCGGCCGGGAATGGTTCCAGGGATTCTGGCCGCCCGAAATGGGCTTCTGCATGGAGATGATTCCAATGCTCGCCCGCCACGGCTTTCGATACGTCCTCGTGGACTCCTATTACATCAAGCCGAAACGCGACATGCGCTGGGAGGAGATGCGTTACCGTCCCTACATCGCCCGCCAAGACGGCTCGGAAATCATCGTGATCCCGCGCGACCGCGAACTCTCCGACGCCCAGGAGTCCGGCATCGATCCGGGCTGGTTCGAACACGAACTGGTCGAACGCACGAAATGGTGCGACTGGCCGCCCCTGGTCACGACGTGGACCGACGGAGACAACGGCGGTTGGTTCCGAACGGCGGACTGGGAGGCGGGATTCTGGGGACATTTCCTGGACCCCACCCTGCAAAAATACCGCCGGGGTGAACTCGCCTACCAACCGGTCCACATTCCCGAATACCTCGACCGGTTTCCGCCGACCGAAGAGGTGGAAGTACACCGCGGCGCCTGGAACACCGGCGACCACTGGGGCGGCGACTTCATGCAGTGGACTGGCTCTCTGCTGCAGAAAAAAGGGCTCGACGAAATACGTCTCGCCAGCCGCTATTACCGCCGGGTCACACGGCTGTACGAGTCGGTCGCGGACCAGTTGGATGACCCCGATGAACTCAAGGGCGATCTGCTTCAAGCCTACGACTCCCTCCTCCGCGGCGAGACCAGTTGCCATTTCTACTGGGGAAGCGCCTGGGTGCCAAAAGCGTTCGACTGCATCGAAGAAACCTACCGCCTGCTCGACTCCGCCCGCGATCGGCTGGAAGCCGTCCGTGACAGGGAAACAAGAGCCGATTCCGGTTGAAAGGCAAATGGAGAAAATATCATGACAAGAGTCTGAAACTGGGGTGAGCAAAAGTCATACAAGCACACACCAAGGCTCCATTAGGCTCGAATTTTGTCCATTCTCGCCAAGAATCTTGCTTTTTCTTCAAAATCCCTAGGCTTACTGTCATGATATTTCCTCTTTCAGGATTCTGTCGGCGAAGCTCGACAGAATCCTAGGAGACACGTTGCGTTTTTAGGAAACGTCGTATGCGAAAGATATTGGTAGCCATGTCCGGCGGGGTGGACAGCAGCGTCGCCGCACTCCTGTTGAAGCGACAGGGGGTGGAGGTGACCGGTGCCTACATGAAGAACTGGATCAACGACGAGGAGCAGATCCGGGGCGACTGCCCCTGGCGCCAGGATATCGAAGACGCCGGGAAAGTCGCTGAATTTCTGGGGATCGACTTCCGGGTTGTGAACCTCATGGAGCAATACCGATCGCGAATCGTGAATTACCTGCTCGAAGGCTACAATCGCGGGATTACCCCCAACCCCGACGTCATGTGCAACCGGGAGATCAAGTTCGGCGTGTTTCTCGACTACGCCCGACGTGAAGGGTTCGACGCCGTAGCCACCGGACACTACGCCCGAACCGCAACCGACGAGACCGGCCGCCCCGCCTTGCTGCGCGGACGCGACCAGCGGAAAGACCAGTCGTACTTTCTCGCCATGATGCGGCCCGAACAGGTGGCGCGCGCCATCTTTCCGATCGGCGACCTGACAAAGTACGAGGTGCGCGAACTCGCCCGCAAACACAGCCTCCCCAACGCCGTCAAGAAGGACAGCCAGGGGATCTGTTTTATCGGCAACATCCGGATGCGGGACTTCCTCGCCCATTACATCCCCGACAGTCCCGG